>QGUS01000350.1 GCA_003242515.1 Actinomycetota bacterium | reverse complement strand
CGTCGTGTAGCAGAGGACCCGCATCGCCCAGAGCCGGAAGGCGAGGCCCTCCCACGCCGGGTCACCGAGGACGAAGCGGTCGAAGAGGATGCGGAGGACCCCTCCCCAGAGCTCCGCGTCCATGAATAGGTAGTTGGGGCGGTCGCGGTTGGCGAGGATGGCCCGCGCTTCGGGCATCCCCTCCGCCAGCGCCACCTCCTCCTCGGTCCACGCCGCGGTGAGCAGGGCCTCGGTCCGGGTCACGTCGTAGGCGACCGTCCGCTTCAGGTCCTCGGGGACGGGTGCGGGCGGGTCGGCGTCCCAGGAGGAGTCGGGCCGGGGGAGCCCGCGCAGGGAGCGGACCGCGTCCAGGCACTCGAGGACCATGGTGCGGATCTCGTCGAGCGACCCGTAGAGGGCGTGGCGCTTCCCCGTGGGGACGAGGTGCTCGTACAGCGGCAGCCCCATGGCGGAGGTGGTGTAGGTGATCACGGTGTCGATGCCCCAGTCCGAGCGGGCGGTCACCAGGGGATCGCTCGCCAGGCGGGCGACCGCCTCGCCGGACAACAGCAGCTCGCCGCCCAGCGGCTGGCCCAGACGGGGGAGGAGGGTCCCCGGGAACAGCATGGCCAGGCCCGGGCGGGTGACCATCCAGGTGATCATGGCGTCGGTGGCCGCTCTGGGGAACCGGTGCCGGACGATGGCGTGCCCCCGGTCGGCGCGATCCTCGGCCCCGTCGATCCAGTCGGGCCCGAAGTTCGTGATGTCGGCGTCGTAGAAGTGGACACGCTCGGACCCGGCAGTGGCGGCGTGACGGAGCGCCGTGTTCATCCCGTCGCCCTTGCCTGACCGGAACCTCCCGATCCGCTCCTGGGGGAACACCTCGACGGGCTTGCCCTCGTCGGCGGCGACCTGCCGACCGATGACGGCGACCGTGTCCAGGTCCTCACCTTCGCCCGCGGCCACGGCCCACACCGCCTCCACCCGGGGGTGTCGGGCGGCGGTGCGCAGGTTGGACTCCACCACGGCGGGGTCCTCACGCTTGAAGGGGAAGACGATCAGGCTCATCCGGGTACTTGGTACCTGGTGTCGATGGCCGCGTCCAGGCGGCCCATCGAGGCGCCCGGTGCTCCATTTCTGTCAGCCGGTGGCTCTACCCTCGCCGCCGTGAGCGAGAAGATGGTCGGACGGGTCCTCGGGACCAAGGACGCCACCCCGATGGAGTTCTGGGTGGGGGTCTCCGAAGGCGAGTACCTCCAGCTCGACGACGTGGTGGCCCTGGAGCGCGTCCTCCCCGACGGGGAGGTGGTGCGGGTCTTCGGCACCGTCAGCCAGGTGGTGGCCCGTCACGAGGGCGCCAGGTTCGACTCCGACGTGTTCCTCATCGCCGACGGGGTGCTCCCCGCCGAGGTGACCGAGGCCGCCCTGGTCGCCGCCACCCGCTTCGAGCCGGAGATCTTCGTCCCGCCCCGTCCCGGCCAGCCCGTGGAGATCGCCCGGGGCGAGCTGCGTGACCGGGCCCTCTTCTTCGACCGCATGGAGCGGCGTCTGCCCGTCGGGCTCACCCGCGACGGCGAGCCGGTGTGGGTCAATCTGGAGTTCATCAACGGCGCCCGTGGTGCCCACATCAACATCTCCGGCATCTCCGGCGTTGCCACCAAGACCTCCTACGCCACCTTCCTGCTCCACTCCCTCTTCAACTCGGGCGTCCTGGGCGCGGCCGCGGTCAACACCAAGGCGCTGATCTTCAACGTGAAAGGCGAGGACCTGCTCCACCTCGACCGGCCCAACCGGAAGCTCGACGAGGAGCAGCGCGTCCGTTACGAGACCCTGGGGCTGCCCGCGGCTCCGTTCGGGTCGGTGTCGCTATACGCCCCGCCGCGGGCCGGCGACGCCAACGCCACCGCCGACATCAACTCCCGCTCCGACGTCACCTCGTT
>QGUS01000084.1 GCA_003242515.1 Actinomycetota bacterium | reverse complement strand
CTCGGCCGGGGTGCAGTCGGCCTCGGCCTCGTCGTAAGAGGCGTAGCCGTCCTCGTACCGCGAGTCGTCAGGCTGGACCGCGACCACCTCGCCGTTCTCGCAGACATAGCGAGGCTCGGGCTGGTCGTTGGGCTTGACGCAGATGTGGGAGATCTCATGGAACTCACGCGAGATCTCCTGGCCCGGAATGACGTCCTTGAACTCCTTGTCACGCCCGTCTGGGTCCTGGTTGTTTTCGTTCGGCGGGCCGCCGACGAGCACGACCGACTCGTAGTACCGGTCGGCCTTGAAGGTCATCGGGTCGATGATCCGGTCGTCAGGCGGCGAGATCTTCTCGTAGCCGGCCCAACACTCGCCGTTGTTGTCCGGCTTCACCACCTCGTCGTCCGCGAAGGCCACCAGCGGGAGCATCCCCACCAGCAACGAGGTCAGGACCAGAACGGATCCCAACAGACGCGATAGACGGCCCGCACTGTTCCTCGTGGGCCCTCTCATGATCTACCTATCCCCTTCGGTTCGCTTACACGTCCCTGGGACAGGCCGGTCTCACCACTGGCTCCACCAGGCCGAGGTGACCGAATTACAGGCCTGGCTTCGAAGCCTCCCATTTGCCCCTGTGCCACAGAGGAGCAGGTGACATCTCCGGTGCGGAGACGCTGCTCCCTCCACCCGCCTGTGGCAGCCCGAACAATATCCCAACCGGGTCTCGTTCAGGCATCAATCCGACGGTGTAGGGATGGGTCTGGAGACCCATCCCTACCCGTCGACGGACCCTGAGCTCGCTCTCAGGAACCGGACTCGTCGCCGAGGCGACGGGTCACGCCCAACAGAGTGGCGCCGACCCCCAGCATCAGAGCCGCGATGGCAGCCACGATCCCGGTGTCGACACCGGTGAACGGCAGCTCCTCGCCGGGGTCACCCGGGGTCGTGGTCACGACCGTCGGGAGGACTTCGTCACAGGCCTCGTCGAGGAGAGCCTCGGCGGCCGTGTCGTAGGCGTCGCCGTAGCGAGGATCGTCGGCATCGACCTCGACCACCTGGTTCGGGCCGACGCAGACCCACTTGGTCGGCGGCTCGACCGGCGGCGTGCAGTCCGCGTCCTCCGCGGAGGCGAAGCCGTCGTCGTAGCTGTCCTCGCCCCAGTGGACCGGGACGACCTCCTCGCCGTCGCAGACGTAGCGCGTGCAGTCGGGGTCCTGCGCCGCCTGCTCCGACGACTCGTAGGCCTCGTCGTAACCGTCGGCGCCCGGCTGGACCTCGACCACCTGGCCGCCCTCGCAGGCGTACCGGACCGGGTCCTCGTCGCAGTCGGTGTCGACGATGAACCACTTGGAGCCGGTGCTGCCCTTCACGAAGTCGGGGTTGGTCATCGCGGTCCACTCAAGCGTCACCTCGACCTCACCCGGGCCGACGCTCTCCGGGAACGTCAGGATGGCGGTGGCGGTGCCGACCCCCTCGACCCGAGCCAAGGCGGACTGGCCGCCGCCCTGGAGCGTGATCTCGTAGACATGCAGCGTGGACAGCCCGACGTTGCTGGTCAGCGTGGCCTCGATCACACCGCAGGACTTCTCGATGGTGAGGGTGACCTCACACCCGTCGGTGTGGTCGGCGGTGCCCTCCTGCTGCGTGATCGGGTCGCCCAGCTTGATCCAGTTGCTGCCCGCGGGGTTCTGGCCCACGGGGAGGGTGACCACCTCGAAGGACAGCACCCGGTAGTAGTACTCGCCCTGGGGGTGCGACACGTAGCTGCCGCTGCCCGTCACGTTGAACCGGGACACGGCCTGGTTCTTCTGGCCGGCCACGCGCGGAGCGTCATGGGTGCCCGCCGGGTTGAAGGTGATCATCTGCTCCGCCTCGTTGACGGAGATCAGGCTCGACCCGGTGGTCCCCACCCAGTACTCGGCGCCCCGGGCGGTGCCGCCGCCGTACGGCTGGTTCGTGGCGTAGACGGTCTTCTGGACCTTGACCCGAACCCACTTCTGGTAGCTCGTCTCGACCGGGACGGTCTCACATCGACCCGAGTCGGAGCTCTCGGCTGCGAAGGCTGCCAGCGGCATCAACGCGGCCAGGACGGCGACGATGGTCGTCAGACCAAGGACGCGCCTGAGCCGATAGCCGCTAGCAGAGCGCCCCCCAGCGCCTGCAGGCGTTCTCATTGCCCTATCCCCTTTCGTTCACTCCTGAAACGAAGGGACAGGTCGGTCTCACCACTGGCTCAGTCAGGTCGAGGTGACCGGATTACAGACCTGACTTCATCGCCTCCCATTGCCCCCGTCCGCCACTCTCAGTGGCGAACACGGTCAGGCTGTCACGCGGAGCGGCGGAGTGCAAGGAACAATACGCAGAATGAGCCGAAAGGACTAGTCCCTGCTCAGGCGGTGCGCTCGGTGGGCTCGTCGAGCCCCTGCTCCCGCTTGACGGGCACCAGCGTCGGGTTGACCTTCCGCTCCACCACGTCCCGGTCGATGACCACCTGCTCGATGTCGTTGCGGGACGGCAGGTCGTACATCGTGTTGAGGAGGACCTCCTCCATGATCGCCCGCAGACCACGGGCACCGGTGTTGCGCTTCAGCGCCTGCTCGGCGATGGCGCTCAACGCGTCCTGGGTGAACACCAGGCTCACGTTGTCCATCTCGAACATCCGGGCGTACTGCTTGGTGAGGGCGTTCTTCGGCTCGGTCAGGATCCGGACCAGCGCCTCGTGGTCGAGGTCCTCGACCGTGGCCACCACCGGGAGACGCCCGATGAACTCGGGGATGAGGCCGAACCTGATCAGGTCCTCCGGGAGCACCTGGCGGAGCAGGTCGGCCGGACGCTGGTCGGCCTTGGAGCGGATCTCGGCCCCGAAGCCCACTCCCCTGCGGCCGATGCGGTTGGCCACGATGTCCTCGAGGCCGCCGAAGGCACCACCGCAGATGAAGAGGATGTTGGTGGTGTCGACCTGGATGAACTCCTGGTGCGGGTGCTTGCGGCCACCCTGCGGCGGGACCGAGGCGACGGTCCCCTCCAGGATCTTAAGGAGGGCCTGCTGCACGCCCTCGCCGGAGACGTCACGGGTGATCGAAGGGTTCTCAGCCTTGCGGGAGACCTTGTCGATCTCGTCGATGTAGATGATCCCCTGCTGGGCCCGGGCGACGTCGTAGTCGGCGGCCTGCAGGAGCTTGAGGAGGATGTTCTCCACGTCCTCGCCCACGTAGCCGGCCTCGGTGAGGCTGGTGGCGTCGGCGATGGCGAACGGGACGTTCAGTTGGCGGGCGAGCGTCTGGGCGAGGAGGGTCTTGCCCGACCCGGTGGGGCCGATGAGGAGGATGTTCGACTTCTGCAGCTCGACGTCCCGGTTCAGGTCACCGGAACGGATCCGCTTGTAGTGGTTGTAGACGGCGACGGAGAGCTTCTTCTTGGCCTCCTCCTGCCCGACCACGTAGTCGTCGAGGTAGGCCTTGATCTCGGCGGGCTTGGGGAGCTCGGTGAACAAGACCTCTTCGGAGGCGGTCCGCTCCTCCTCCTCCATGATCTCGTTGCACAGCTCGATGCACTCGTCGCAGATGTAGACGGCGGGCCCGGCGATCAGTCGCTTGACCTGCTTCTGCGATTTCCCGCAGAAGCTGCACTTGAGCAACTCGCCACCGTCACCGAGTCTCGGCATCTCTCCTCCTGGCTCTCAGTTGGAGGCTACAGCCGAGAGCTCGCGACGGGTGAGAATTGCGTCGACCACCCCGTACTCCTTCGCCTCGTCGGCGAGCATCCAGTAGTCGCGCTCGGTGTCCTGGGCCACCTTCTCCACCGGCTGACCGGTGTGATCGGCCAGGATGTGGTTGAGCTGGTCGCGCATCTGGATGATGAGTCGGGCCTGGATCTCGATGTCCGTGGCCTGGCCCTGGGCGCCACCGTGCGGCTGGTGGAGCATCACCCGGGCGTGCGGCAGGGCGTAGCGCTTGCCCGGGGCGCCGCCGGCGAGGATCACCGCGGCGGCCGAGGCGGCCATGCCCATGCAGACCGTGGAGACGTCCGGGCGGATGTACTGCATCGTGTCGTAGATGGCGAACAGCGACGTGATGGAGCCGCCCGGAGAGTTGATGTAGAGGAAGATGTCCTTGTCGGGGTCTTCCGACTCGAGGTGGAGGAGCTGGGCCATGATCAGGTTGGCGACCGTGTCGTCGATCGCGGTGCCCAGGAAGATGATGCGGTCCTTGAGGAGCCGGCTGTAGATGTCGAAGTAGCGCTCGCCTCTGCTCGTCTGCTCGAAGACAGTGGGGATCACGTAGTTGTCGGCTCTCATTCCTCTTCCTCCAGGGCGACCACTTCGCCTTCGACCACCTCGTCGGAGACAACCTCGCCGACGACGTCCTGGCCTTGGATCGTCAGATCCAGGGGGTTGCCGTCCTCGTCCACCGGGCTGGCGTTGCTGAGGATGACGTCCAGGGCCCTGTTTCGGAGGATATCACCGGCAAGTGCCAATTCCTGACCTGCCTGACGGAAGGCCTTGATGAACCGGACGGGGTCGCCGGAGCGGGCCGCGAGTGCCTGCACGGCGTTGGAGAGCTCCTCCTCCGTGACCGTGATCCCCTCGGCCTCGACGATCGACTCGAGGACGAGCCGGTTGAGGATCGAGACCTTCGCCTGCTCCTTGGCGTCGGCGACGAGGACGTCGGAGTTGGTGCCGGTGGCCCGGAAGTAGTCCTCCAGCGAGAGCTCGGCGTCCTCGAGCCGGTGGAGGAAGTTGTGGATGATGTCGTTGGCCTCCGCCTCGATGAGGCCATCGGGGATCTCGATGTCCACCTCGTCGCGGAGGGTGGAGAGGGCCTTCTCGGAGAACTCCCGGGCGGCGGCCCGGACCTTCACGTCGCGGAGCTGCTCCCGCAGCGCCTCCCGGAGCTCCTCGACCGTCTCGAACTCGGTGTTCTCGTCGACCCACTCGTCGTCGAGCTCGGGGAGGACCCGCTCCTTCACCTCGTTGAGGGTGATCTTGAAGAGCACCTCCTCGCCGGCGCGCTCGCCGAAGCCGCTGGGCAGCGGGCCGTTGAACTCCACGACGTCGCGGGCCTTCTTGCCGGTCAAGTGCTCGTCGGCGCCCTCGAGGAAGCCGCCGGAGCCCACCTCGTAGAGGAGGTCGGAGACGGTGGCGCCTTCCACCTCCTCGCCGTCCTTGGTGGCGGTGATGTCGATGGAGACGAAGTCACCCTCCCCCGCCGGCCGGTCGACCTCTTCGACCGTGCCGAACTGCTCGAGCATCCGCTTGATGTTCTCCTCGAGCTCCTCGTCGGTGACCTCGGGGTTGGTGACGACGATCTTGCGATCCTTGTAGTTGGGCGTCTCGATGGTCGGCCAGAGGGTGATGCGGACCTCGGCCTCGACGGCGCCCTCCTCCTCGTTGAGGGACTCAAGACGCGGCCTCACCGCGGGCTGCAGGTCCTGTTCCTCGAGGATCTCCTCCAGGACCTTGGGCAGGGCCTCGTCGATGGCCTCCTTGCGAACCCGGTCGGCACCCACGGTCGCCTCCACGATCGGCAGCGGGGCCTTGCCGGGGCGGAAGCCGCGGATTTTGATGCCCTCGGACAGACGGCGCGCCGCGACCTTCTTCGCCTCGTTGATCGCTTCCTCGGAGATGCGGAACTTGACCAGACGCTCGAACGGCCCGGTCTCGGTGATGGTGTGCGTCATTGGTTCCTTCCAAACACGAGCCGCTCGGCGCGCCGAGCGGCTCTACTGAGGGTGACCGACGGGACTTGAACCCGCGACTCCCGGGACCACAACCCGGTGCTCTACCAACTGAGCTACGGCCACCAAGCCGAGCGGATCGCAGCGCCCCCGGGAGGACTCGAACCCCCAACCTACGGATTAGAAGTCCGTTGCTCTATCCAGTTGAGCTACAGGGGCCGGGGAGATCACCCCGAGAGGCGACCCACTCAGAGCGGGTGAAGGGAATCGAACCCTCGCCGCCAGCTTGGAAGGCTGGAGCTCTACCACTGAGCTACACCCGCGGCTACGGCCCGCATTTTACCGGGCCTGCCCGCATGGTCGATCTTGTTGTCGGGCTGGTCGGACTTGAACCGACGACCTCTTGCTCCCAAAGCAAGCGCGCTACCAAACTGCGCCACAGCCCGGGTGCCCCCAAGAGCGTAACGCCGCCCGCGCCTCTTGCCGTCGTTCCGCTCGGCACTCCCCACTCCGTACCCCGACCGTGCGGCCCGGGTCCGTGTCCGGATGCCCGGCGCCGGCACCGCCGGGGATCGGCCAGAGCCCACGCCCGCCACCCGCTCGCCGTCGAAGGGCAGGGGGTCCTTTCCGAGTTCTCGTCTCTTCCAGAAGCCGGTAGACTGCCGCCGGGCCGCTAGCTCAATTGGTAGAGCAGCGGGCTCTTAACCCGTGTGTTCGGGGTTCGAGTCCCCGGCGGCCCACCCAGCATCCCGCCGAGTGGGCCGCCGTTTTCGGGCCCGTCGGGTTTCTCCCCTCCCCCACCCTCCCGGCCCGGGATCTCGTCGAAGACTTCCGGCTCAGTCCAGGAGGAACACCCTGGGATCGGCCTTGGGGAACAGGTCGGGGTTGACCACCAGGTCGAGGTTGCCGCCCGTGTCGATCCCCCAGGCGATCATGCCGCCGTTCACCGCACCGCCGTTCACCTCCAGGACGCCGTTGGGGGCGAACAGGAGGCCTGCGATCTGGTTCTGACCGCCCAGGTCAATCGCCGCGGGCTTGTTGCAGGTGGGCGGAGAGAAGGCACCGGCCATCATCGCCAGACCTTCGTAGTAGGCCTCGTACTGCGGACCGTTGAGGGTGATGGTCCCGGTGGCCACCAGCGTGTACGGACCGCCGGTGATCCCGGGGCCCTGGTGGGTGATGTTCCCCTCCACGAAGTGGATGCCAGGCCCGGCGTTCATGATGTCGGAACCCTTGATGTTGCCCTTGTGATAGTGATACATGTCACCGGCCTCGAGAGGGATCGGGAGCCCGGCTCGAAGTCCGGGAACTTTAACGGGATCGGGTACTTCCAGTTTAGCTTTGGCA
>QGUS01000349.1 GCA_003242515.1 Actinomycetota bacterium | reverse complement strand
GGGCCCGGGGGGGGGGGGGGTGGTGGGGCCCACACCCGCCGCTCCACACGCCCGTCTTCGTCCTCACCCACCATGTCCGGCCCCCGCTGGAGATGGAGGGCGGCAACCTCTTCCACTTCGTCGACGCCACCCCGCAGGAGGCCCTGGCGATGGCCCGGGAGGCAGCCGGCGGCCTGGATGTCCGCATCGGCGGGGGAGCCACGGTGCTCCGGGACTTCCTGGCCGCGGGCCTCGTCGACTACATGCACATCGTGCAGGTGCCCATCCTCCTCGGGCGGGGTGTCCGTCTCTGGGACGGCCTGGAGGGTCTGGAGCGGGACTACGCCGTGGAGTCGACCGCGTCGCCGAGCGGCGTCGTCCACATCACCTTCGAGCGGAGGAGCTGAGGGTCAGGTACCCGACTCGAGGGCGGGCTCGCCCGCCTGGGCCGCGGTGTGCTCCTTGGCCGCCGAGGCGGCCATCCGGCCCGAGGGCATCATCACCGCCAGCGCCATGAAGGCGATGGTGGCGAGACCTCCGGCGATGAGGATGGCCCGGACACCGAAGGCGTCGGCTGCGGGGCCGAAGGCGAGCATCCCGACCGGGGTGGCCAGCGCCATCACGATGCTCACGTAGCTGAACACCCGGCCGTGCATCTCCATCTCCACCGTCTCCTGGATCAGGGTCATGAAGGAGCTGGAGAAGACCGGCACCGCGAGACCGATGAGCCCCATCAGCCCGAAGAAGACCCAGAGGTTCTGGACCACGCCCATGGCCGCGGTCAGCAGGCCGAAGGCGTAGGTGGCGATCATGATCAGCGCCATCCGGCTCTTGCGCACCAGGAACGCCGAGACGATCGCACCTCCAAGGACCATGCCGATGCTGAAGGACATCTCCAGGCCGGCCAGCTTCCACTCCTCGGGCCCGAAGTCCTGGGCCACCAGCAGGGGAGTGATGAACGACGGGGCGACCGTGAGCAGGAAGATGATGGCGAACACCACCAGCAGCCACCGGACGATCCGGTGGGTGGAGATGTACCGCATGCCCTCGACGAGGTCCTCCCGGAAGCTGGTGTGGGCCTGTGCGGACCGGTCGATGTCCGGGACGATCACCGCGGCCAGCAGGGCGACGCCGATGATGGCGGTGACCACGTCGAGGAAGAACACCTGAACGATCCCGAAGGCGGCGTAGACCGCCGCGGCGACCGCCGGGGCGATCAGCGCCATCGCCGACCCGATCGACTGGAACATCCCGTTGATCCGCATCAGCTGATCCGCGGGGACGATCTGGGGGATCATCGCCTGGACGGTGGGGGTCTGGACGCCGGCGCCGACCGATCTGACCGCGACCGCCAGCAGGATCACCCAGAGGTCGTCGATCCCGTTCATCATCACCAGGGCCAGGGCCAGCGTGGCGACCGCGATGGCCACGTCGGCGACGATCGCCAGCAGCTTCCGGTTCACGCGGTCGGCGAGCACTCCGCCGAACAGCGAGACGACGCCCTGCGGTGCGAACGCCGCCACCGTGTAGAGCGCGACTGCCCACCCGGAGCGTGTCTCCAGGGTGACGTACCACATCACCGCGTACTGGACGACCATCGACCCGAACAGGGACACGGTCTGTCCCACCAGGAACAGCGCGGCGTTGCGCTTCCAGGAGCGCGGCAGGGTCTCGGGAGTGATCATGGGATCGGTCACAGGACCGGACACGGTATCGCGGGAACGGCCGATTCAGCGGGTGAATTTTCCCGCGCGGCCGATCAGCTCTGTCCCTGGACCGGCAGGTGGATCTCGAAGATGCTCGACGACCCGTCCCGCCGGTGGGACAGCTTCCCGCCCATGAGCTCGGCCAGGTGGGTCGTCCGTGCCAGGCCCACGGCGCCCGGGGGCGGGGGGCCCCCGGGGACCCCCAACCCCCCCCCCGGGGCACCCCCCCCCCTGTG
>QGUS01000083.1 GCA_003242515.1 Actinomycetota bacterium | reverse complement strand
CACAGAAGGAGTGCGTAGTCGGTGTGGTCGCGGGGGTGGGGGGAGAGGGGCAGAGAGGACGGGGCCGCGGCGCCCCCCACCTGCGCCCGGCCGCGGCCGGGGGCGCGGGGGCGCGCGAGCCTCCCCGCCGCGAGGCCATCTCCGCCTTCGGAGACGACACCCTCCTCTTCGAGACCTACCTGCCCGGCCCCCGCCACGTGGAGGTGCAGGTGCTGGGCGACCGCCAAGGCAACGTCGTCGCGGTGCACGAGCGCGAGTGCTCCATCCAGCGCCGCCACCAGAAGATCGTCGAGGAGGCCCCCAGCCCGGCGGTCGACACCGGGCTCCGCGCCCGCATGACGGAGGCCGCGGTCGAGGCCGCCCGCGCCGTCGACTACGTCGGCGCCGGGACCGTTGAGTTCCTCCTCGACGGCGGGGAGTTCTGGTTCCTCGAGATGAACACCCGCCTCCAGGTGGAGCACCCGGTCACCGAGATGATCACGGGCCTCGACCTGGTGCGCGCCCAGATCGAGATCGCCCGGGGCGGGACGGTCCCCGATGTCCCGCCGATCCGGGGTCATGCCATCGAGGTCCGCCTCTACGCCGAGGACCCGGCCAACGGCTTCCTCCCCGTCGACGGCGTGATCGAGCGGTTCGAGGTCCCCCCGGGCGTCCGGGTCGACTCCGGGGTCGAGTCGGGGACGCAGATCCCGGTCCACTACGACCCGATGCTCGCCAAGGTGATCGCCCACGGCGACACCAGGGAGGAGGCCGCGCGGAAGCTCGCCGGCGCCCTGCGGGCGTCACGGATCCACGGGCCCACCAACAACCTCCGGCTCCTCGTTGGCATCCTCGAGCCCCCGGACTTCCTCGCCGGAGCCCCCGACACCGCGTTCCTCGAGCGGCACAATCCGGCGGAGCTGGCCGGGCTGCTGCTCGACCCGGAGACCGAGCGCCTCGCCGCGGTCGCCGCGGCCATGGCCGACCGGGAGGTGGCGCGCCTGCAGGGCCCGCTCCCCTCGATCCCGGCGGGCTGGCGCAACTCCCCCTCCGGCCCCCTCACCCGAACCTACCGCGGCGACCACGACACCTGGGAGGTCGGCTACCTGGTGACCCGGGACGGTGTCGCCGTCGACGGCTGCGAGGTGCTGGCGGCGTCACCCGACGAGGTGACCCTGCGCGCCGGCGGCCAGGTCAGCACCTGGAAGGTCTCCCGCTACGGGGCGACGCGGTGGGTGGACGGGACCGCCGGGAGCTCCCGCCTCGAGGAGGTGCCGCGCTTCGTGGTCCCGGGGACCGAGGAGGTCGAGGGGTCGCTCCACGCCCCCATGCCCGGGAAGATCGTCCGCGTCGCCGTCTCCGAGGGAGACGCCGTCACCGAGGGCAGCCTGCTCGTGGTGATGGAGGCCATGAAGATGGAGCACAGCCTCCGTTCCCCGCATGCGGGCACGGTGACGCAGGTCCGCTGCGCCCCCGGGGACCAGGTCGAGGCGGGGGCGGTACTCGTCGTCGTCGAGTGACCTAGAACGAGGAGAGCACCTCGAGCACCAGGTCGATGTCGGCCGGCGTGTGGTCGGCGTTGACCTGGAAGCGGATCGTCTCGTCCCCCTTCGGCACCACCGGGTAGTTGAGGCCCGTCGCCAGGATCCCGTTGTCCCGCAGGTGCGCCACCAGGGCGGTGGTCCGCTCGGTGTCCCGGACCAGCAGGGGCACCACCGGGTGCGGGCCGGGGATGGTCTCGAATCCCGCGGCGACCAGGCCCTCCTCGAACCGGGCGGTCATGTCGGCGAGGTGCGCCAGCATCTCCTCCCCTTCCGGCGAGTCGACGATGTCGACCGCGACCCGGGCCGCCGCGGCCTCGCCCGCGGTGATCGGGTTGGAGTAGACGTACATCGGCCCCTTCTCCCGGATGTAGTCGACAATCGGCTTCGACGAGGTCACGTACCCGCCGTTGACCCCGAACGCCTTGCCCAGGGTGCCGACGAGCACGTCCGCCCTGCCGCCGGTCACCACCTCGGTGCCGCGCCCGCCGGCCCCGAACGCCCCGACGCCGTGCGAGTCGTCGACCACCAGGATCACGTTCTCGGGGAACGCCGGGTCGTGCCGGTCGACGATCTCGCGGAGGGCCGAGAGGTCGGCGTAGTCGCCGCGCATGGAGAAGACCCCGTCGGTCACCACCACGGCGCGCCGGGCGTTCCCCGCCAGGTCGCGCAGGGCCAGGTCGAGGGCGTCGTAGTCGATGTGCGGGTACACGTCCCGGTAGGCGGGACGGGCCATGCGGACACCGTTGATGATGCAGTTGTGGTTGAGGGCGTCGGAGAGGACCGCCGTCTCCTCGGTGATCAGCGAGGCCAGCGTGGAGACCACGGCGGCGTAGGCGGACGAGAACACGATGGCGGCGGGTCGGGAGTGGAAGGAGGCGAGCCGCTCCTCCAGCTCGGCGTGGGTCTTGTAGGTGCCGGAGATGAAGCGGACCGCGCCGGGGCCGGCGCCGAACCGGTGGGCGGCCTGGACCTCGGCGTCGAGCACGGCCGGATGGTGGGACAGGCCGAGGTAGCTGTTGGAGTTCATCCGGAGGTACGCCTTGTCCGACCCCTCGAGCAGGTACCGGCGCCCGTATCCGCCGGACGGCTCCACCACCTCGGTGATCACGGGCTCGCGCCCCTTGTCGGTGCCGGTGGCGCGGAGCGCCTCCACCTCGGCGGACAGGGTCTGGTCGAGACGATCGGTAGCCATGGCCTGGAGTTTGCCAGCCCGGTTATGGTCGGCGCGTATGGCAGACCTCGGATTCATCGGCCTCGGGATCATGGGCCGGGGCATGGCGTCGAACCTGATCGCCAGTGGGCACCGGCCGCTGGTGTGGAACCGCACCCCCTCCCGGTACGAGGGCATCGACGCGCATCGCGCCGACAGCCCCCGTGACCTGGGAGCGCGCAGCGAGATCGTCTTCGTCTGCGTCTCCGACTCCCCCGACGTCGAGGAGGTGGTCTTCGGCCCGCAGGGGGCGATCCACGAGATGGCGCCCGGTGCGGTGATCGTCGACCACTCCACGATCTCCCCGGCGGCCACCCAGGACTTCTCCGCCCGAGCTGCCGAGCGCGGGGTCGCCTGGGTCGATGCTCCCGTATCCGGCGGATCCGAGGGCGCCGAGCGCGGCACGCTCGCGGTGATGGCGGGCGGCCCGGCGGAGGCCCTGGAGCGCGCCCGCCCCTACATGGAGGCCTACTCGAAGTCGATCGTCCACATCGGTGAGGAGCCCGGCTCGGGACAGACGGCCAAGGCCGTCAACCAGGTCCTGGTCGTGATCAACGCCCTCGCCGTTTCCGAGGGGCTGCTGCTCGCCGACGCCGCCGGGCTCGACCTGCAGACCACCCTCTCCGCGGTCGAGGGAGGCGCGGCCGGGTCGTGGATGCTCTCCAACCGCGGCCCGCAAGTGATTCAACGGGACTGGCGGCCGGGATTCACCATCGACCTCCAGGTGAAGGACCTGCGCATCGCCCTGGAGGAGGCCGACCGCCTGGGCGTGCCCATGCCCGGCCTGGCCCTCGTGTTCCAGCTCTACAAGGCGCTGCAGAACCGGGGCCTGGGCAGCGAGGGCAACCACGCCCTGATCAAGGCCCTGGAGGAGATGGCGGACCGGAAGGTCGGCTCAGCCGAGTAGGTCGGCCTTGACCCGGGCGACGTGCCCGGTGGCCTTCACGTTCTTGTACTCCTTGACCACCTCGCCGCTCTCGTCGACGACGAAGGTGGACCGGAGCAGGCCGACCGAGGTCTTGCCGTACATCTTCTTCTCGCCGTAGGCCCCCAGCCGCTTCGCCAGCGCGAGGTCCTCGTCGGAGAGGAGGTCGAAGTTGAGGCCCTCCTTCTCCTTGAACTTCTTGTTCCGCTCCGGCGTGTCGGGGCTCACGCCCACGACCGCGTACCCGGCGGCCTCGAACTCGGCGTACGAGTCGCGGAAGTCGCACGACTCCTGGGTGCAGCCAGGCGTCATCGCCCGAGGGTAGAAGAACATCACGTAGCGCCGGCCGGCGAAGTCCTCGTGGGTGACGGTCTTGCCGTCCTGGTTGGGAAGGGAGAACTCGACTCTCACCCGACCGAGGCTACCCCGGCCCGGGTGGCACAGGTCAGCCGCCGATCTCGGCGGCCTCGGCGGCCGCCTCCGCCTCCTTGGACTTGAGGAAGGTGGTACCGCCGGCGAGGAAGCTCAGTGCGGCGGGGACCCAGTAGGAGATGACGCGGAAGACGATGATCGCCACGGCGGTCTGCGACGGCGGGATGCCGTAGGCGGCGAGGATCAGGGCCAGCCCGACCTCGGTCACGCCGAGGCCCCCGGGCGTCCCGGGGAGCCCGCCGGCCAGGGAGGACACCGCGAAGCTGGCCATCACCTGGAAGCCGTTGATCTGGATGGAGAAGGCGTACAGGGCCAGCCAGAGGCAGAGGCACTCGAGCGCCAGCCGGGCCCAGATGTAGGCCTGGGTCTCCCAGCCGGGGGCGTGGTTGACCATCGAGTGCTTCAGCCGCTCGCGGGCGAAGCGGGGCAGGTACCTGTTCAGCGTGGCCAGCTTCCCGGAGCCGAACATGAGGGCGATCCCTGCGATGAGCACGAACGGGGCGATGACCACCAGGCTCACCGTGGAGATCCGGGTGTCCTGGACGGGTCGGGCGATGAGGAGGCCGCCACCGGCCATGATCAGCAGGCCGGCGTAATTGAGCATCACGGTCCGCAGGGCCGGCCCCGCGCCGCGATCGGTGTCCTGGCGGACCACCCAGGCCATGGCGACGGGGGTGATGGCTCCGCCCGCGGGGATGAGCCGCGCGACGCCGGCCCCGACCATGGCGGCCTTGAACGCCAGCCAGGCCGTGATCCGGTCCCCCGACTCCCCGACCGACTCCTTGAAGAGCAGGCCGTAGAACCAGATCGCGCCGATGTGGGCCGCGGTGGAGGCGAAGATCAGGAGCCAGGCCCTGGTGTCGAGCGGAGGAAGCTCGTACCTCTGCAGGACCCAGGCCGAGATGGCGCCGTAGACCACGAGGGCCACCACGGCGAAGATGACGACCCGCTTCGGGCTCACGGAATGATGGGGTCTTCTACGGCCTCCGCCACCTCGTACGGATCGTCGTAGAGGGCGCGCCGCAGCGTGCTGTGGAGGTCGCGCGGGCTGTCGGGGTTCCCCTGCATGCGCCGTGCCATCAGGATCCCGGCCAGGAGGAAGAGCATCAGCACCTGCTCGACCGGCCGGTTGGCGAAGATGGCGACGAACGGGAGCAGCCCCCACCCGTAGAAGCCTGCGATGCCACCGCCGATCTTCCAGCCGAGGATCGACCAGCTCAGCGGCCAGGCGAGCAGGACCCAGTCGAGGCCGATGATCATGCCCGCGGAGGTGGCCAGGCCGCGGCCCGAGCGGCCCTTCATGAAGATCGACCAGTTGTGCCCGACGACCGCGGCGACGCCGAGCATGCCCGCGGAGCCGGGACCGAGCCCGACCTTCTTGCCCAGGATGACGGGGATGAGACCCTTGAGCCCGTCGAGGACGGCAGCCAGCGTGCCCCAGCCCTTGCCCAGGTTGGCGGTCACGTTCCCGGCGCCGATGTTGCCGGTGCCCACCTTGCGCAGGTCGACCCCGTTGACCCTGGCCACGATCTGGGCGAACGGGATCGCGCCGAGGACGTAGGCCGCGGCGAGCATGAGGGGCCAATAGAGAATGGGCAGGCTCCCGTCCGGCATCAGGACAGGGAAGTTAGCTAGGACTCCGCGCCTTGTGAAGCGAGTTGGGAGGCGGTCCCCACGTCGGAGCGGGGCAGGGAGAGGCAGAAGACGGTCTCGTAGCCGTCCCGCCGGTAGGTGAGGGATCCCCGCATCAGCTCGGCGAGCTGGCGGGAGACGGACAGGCCGATGCCGACCGCCTGCGAAGCCCCGGAACCGGTGGTGGCGTAGGGCTCGAAGATGGCCTCCTCCATGTCCTCGGGCACGCCGGGGCCGTCGTCCCGCACCTCGACCCAGGCGGTCCCCTCGGTGGCGCCGCCCCGGATGAAGACGCTGGGCCCGCCGTACCGCATGGCGTTGGTGAGCAGGTTGCGGAGGATCTGACGGACCCGGGTGGCGTCGGCGAGCACCGGCGGGAGCCGGGGCAGGTCGATGTCGACGTCCATGCCCAGACCCTCGACCGTGGCGCTCAGCTCCGCGGCCAGGTCCACCACCCTGTTGTCCACGGTCATCGTGCCCAGCTCCGTCCGGGCGGCCACCAGCAGGTCCTCGACGATGCCGGCGACCTCCCTCGCCTGACCGGCGACCAGCCGGGTCAGCTCCTCGCGGTCCTCGTCGCTGAGGTCCTCGCCCTGCTCCAGCTCGGAGGCCAGGCCGACCACCACGGTCAGCGGCGTGCGCAGCTCGTGGCTGACCTGGGCGATGAAGTCGTTCTTGGCCCGCACCAGCTCGGCCATGGCGTCGGACCGCTCGTGGTTGTGGGTGACGTCGGCGAGCCCGACCAGGATCGAGGACGCCGGGTGCTCGGGGTCGAGGTCGGCGCCGCGCACCTGCACCCAGATCTTCCGGCCGCGGCGGGTGGTGCTGGCGATGTCGATGCCGAGGTAGCGCTCGCCCCGATAGATGGCGCCGAGGATCGACGCCCACGCCTCGAGGTTGATGTCCCGCACCCTGTTGGCCACCCGGTAGCCGAGGAGGCTCTCGATGGACGGCGCCTCGAGCAGTTCCGCGGCGGCGCGGTTGGCCCGGACGACCCTCGCCTTCCCGACCGCGGTGCGGAGGACCCTCGGGTAGGCGAGGAGGAACTTCTCGATCCGCTCCGGCTTGCCCTCGTACTCGGACCGCAGATAGGCCAGGGCGGCGCTCCAGTCCTCCTCGAGGATGGCTGCGGGCGACTCGTCGAAGAGGACCCGATAGCGCTCGCTGTACGCCTGAACCTGCGCCCGGATCACCGAAAGCACGAACGCGGCCACCGCGAACATCGCCGCGTTGACGATGCCGAGGGTCCAGGGGCCCCCTCCCCCCGGCCCCCCAAGCGCGGGAGGAAAAAGGAGGGCGGGGCCGGGG
>QGUS01000348.1 GCA_003242515.1 Actinomycetota bacterium | reverse complement strand
GGTTGCCGCGCCCTTGGGGTCCCCCCTCGAAGGGGTCCTGTCCGTGGGCTCGGCGAGCAAGCCGTACTGGGGAGGGCTGCGGGTCGGGTGGATCCGGGGACCGGCCGACGTGATCCGGAGGCTCACCCACTACAAGACGGTCTTCGACCTGGCAGGCCCGGTCACCACCCAGGCGGTGGCGGCCCGCATGCTCGGGAGGTCGGAGGAGATCCTGGCCGAGCGCCGGCGACTGCTCGCGGCCCAGCTCGAGTCCCTGGCCGCGGGGCTCCGGGAGCGTCTCCCCGAGTGGGAGTGGTCGATGCCCCTGGGCGGGCTCTCCGTGTGGGCCGCCATCCCCCAGGGCAGCGCCACGGAGTTCGCCCAACTGGCGATGCGCAACGGCGTCGCGGTGGTGGCCGGCCCGTTCTTCGACCCGCACTCCCACCACGACCGGCAGCTGCGCCTGCCCTTCGTCCTCCCGCCGGACCGGATCGAGCAGGGCGTGGAGCGGCTGGCCCGCACCTGGGAGCAGTACACCGGCCGTCCCCGGCTGGCCGCGCACCGGCCGGCCTGACCCCGCAGATTCGGTCCCGCCCCGTAATACCATGGGGGTCGTCGGGCCCTCGTAGCTCAGATGGATAGAGCACAGGTTTCCTAAACCTGGTGTCGGAGGTTCGAGTCCTCCCGGGGGCGCCCCGAAGCCCAGGCCGGTTCGACTCTCCCCCTCTCCCCGCTGCCGGGGCGGCCCCGAGTGGGTAGCCTCGACCCATGGAACACCCGCTGATCCAGGAAGCCGCACTCCGCCGGCCGGCGGTCAGGGAGCTCCTCGCCATGGACCCGGAGGACTACGCGGCCGTCCGCGACCTCTGGAAGGCCCACTCCAAGGCAGAGGACGCGAGGGACATCCCCGGCCTCATGGCCACCCTCACCGAGGACTGCGTCTACGAGCTGGTGCAGACCGGGCACCGGTGGGAGGGGCACGAAGGGGCGACCCGCTTCTACACGGAGCTGATCTCCGCGTTCCCCGACGTCGAGTTCTCCCTGACCAACATCTTCATCGGCCCCCAGGGGGTCTGCGAGGAGGCCGTGGTGGTCGGCACCTTCCTCGGCCCGTGGCTCGGCGTCGAGCCGACCGGCGAGCGGATGGTGTGGCGAAACGTGATCTTCTTCCCCTGGGACCCGGACCGTCGCCTCTTCACCGGGGAGCGGGTCTACACCTTCTTCCCCGGACTGGAGGGCCCCGAGAGCCCGTTCAGCTGACCGGGTCGGGCGATCCCAACGCCCGGCCGGTGAGGTGGAGGCCGTATGAGATGGCAGCGCCCACGGCGCCTGCCACGAGCACCAGCGCCCGCATCAGCCAGGAGCCGCGGGTGATCGAGTCCCGCGTCGATGCGATGGCGGCGTCGAACTCGGCCGCCCGGTCTTGGTAGTCGGAGATCATCTCCGCCGCCTCCGTGACCGCGGCGCCGATCTGGTCGACCTGGGCCCCGAGCAGCGCCGTTTGCTCCCGGAAGCCGGTGACGGTCGGGACCAGCGACTCGATCACCTCGCCGTTCTCCTTGAGGGTCTCCGATAGGGGCGCCAGCTCCTCGTCGAGGCGGCGGAACCCCTCGCCCAGGGGCATGTCCGGCGAGTAGGGGACACCGAACAGCGCCAGGCCGCGCAGGGTTGTGTCGATCACGCCCGACGCCTCGATCAGGGCGGGCATCGTCTCCCTCATCGCATCCACCGCCTCGGGCAGGTCCTCCCCGATCACCGAGGCGGCCTCGGCGACGGACTGCTCCACCAGCACGGAGGACGCGGCCGCCTGCTCCGTGGCGGCACGCACGGTCTCCACGGCACCAGCGTCTCGCGCCCGCGTACCGGGATCTGGCCGAAGCCGACCTTGTTGCTCGCCTTGAGCGCCTCGCGCAGCACGACGAAGGCCTCGTCGGCGAGATCGTCGGCCG
>QGUS01000347.1 GCA_003242515.1 Actinomycetota bacterium | reverse complement strand
CACCGAGACGCGCCTGATGGTGGCCCGGCGGTAGCGGCGCTGGTTGCCGTCGGTGCGCTCCGAGGAGATCAGGCCCTTCTCCTCGTAGAAGCGAAGCGCCGAGGTGGCGACGCCGGCCCGGGCGGCCAGTTCCCCGATCGTGAGCAGGTCGGTGCTGTCCATGTCGTCTCCAGAGAAACCTCTTGACTTCAAGTTAACTTGAAGTTGTACGTTGCGCACATGAGCAAGTGCGCAATAGTCACCGGAGCCTCCCGAGGCCTCGGGCTGGCGCTCACCCGGCGGCTCTCCTCCGAGGGCTGGACGGTGATCGTCGACTCGCTGGACCGGAGGGAGCTCGAGAACGCGACGTTCCGCCTGCCGGGGGTCCACGCCATCCCCGGCGACGTCTCCGACCCCTACCACCAGCAGATCCTGATCGAGGCGGCCCGGACCACCGGGCGGCTCGACCTCCTGGTGAACAACGCCTCGGCCCTGGGCCCGACTCCCCTGCCGGCGCTGGCCGACGCCAACCTCAGGTCCGTCGTCAGGACCTTCGAGGTCAACGTGTTCGCCCCGCTCGGGCTGATCCAGCTGGCGCTCCCGCTGCTCGCCGAGTCGGAAGGGGCGATCGTCAACGTGACCTCCGACGCCGCCGTCGAGAGCTATCCCGGGTGGGGCGTATACGGGGCGTCGAAGGCGGCCCTGGAGCAGGCGAGCCGGGTGCTCGCCGCCGAGCGACCCGACATCCCCGTCTACTGGGTGGACCCGGGCGACATGCGGACCCGCATGCACGAGGAGGCGGTCGGCGGGTCGGACATCTCCCACCTGCCGCCGCCGGAGGACAGCGTGCCGGGGATCATGGAGTTGATCACGAGGCGGCCACCGTCGGGCCGCTACCGGGTCCAGCGGCTGGAGAACGTGGCGTGACGGCGCCGGCGAGGCTGTCGGCGGCCGAGGCCGCCTTCGCCGGCGCGCCCCCGGAGCGGGTGGGACTCCCCCGCGACGGGGTCCGGCTGATGGTCGCGACCGCCGGCAGGATCACCCACACCACGTTCAATCGCATCGGCGACTTCCTCGAGCCGGGCGACGTGCTGGTCGTGAACGTGTCACGGACCATCCCCGCCTCGCTCGACGGGGTGGATGCGGACGGCACCCCCGTCCGCATCCACCTCTCCTGTCCGATCTCCCCGACGCTGTGGACGGTCGAGCCGCGGCAACCCGATGGAGTCGGATCGCACCGGTGGCCGGACTTCCCCGGCGGGACGGTCCGGCTGCCGGGCGGGGCCGCGGCGGATCTGCTCACGCGGGACGTCCGCTCCCCCAGACTCTGGGTGACCGACTCAGGGGGATCGGCGACCTGGGCGCCTATCTGGGGATCCACGGCCAGCCGATCCGTTACGCCCACACCAACCGGCCTTGGCCGCTGTCCGACTACCAGAGCGTCTACGCCACCGAGCCCGGGTCGGCGGAGATGCCCAGTGCGGGCCGGCCCTTCACGACCAGGCTGCTCACCTCGCTGCTGGCGAGGGGTGTGGTGTTCGCCCCGCTCGTGCTCCACGCCGGCGTCGCCTCATTCGACGAGGGAGAGGTGCCCGACACCGAGCGGTACCGGGTCCCGGAGACGACGGCCCGGCTGGTCAACCAGACACGCGAGGCCGGGTCGAGGGTGATCGCCGTGGGGACGGCCGCGGTGCGGGCCATCGAGACGGTGACCGACTCCCGCGGGGTCGTGCACCCGGGGTCCGGCGTCACCGACCTCGTGGTCACCCCGGAGCGCGGCGTCCACGGCGTCGACGGGATCGTCACCGGCTGGCACGAGTCGGGCGCGCCCCCCCCCCACGTGGTGGGCGGGGGTGCGGGGGGAGACCTCCTCGGAGGGCCTCCCCCGAGGCGGGCGTCCACCGCTCCCTGGGGCCCGGTTTCGGCCATCCCCCGCTGTGTCCACCGGAGG
>QGUS01000082.1 GCA_003242515.1 Actinomycetota bacterium | reverse complement strand
CGCCGGAGGACGCCCGCAGGCCCTTTTCCCCCCCTCCTGGGAAGGCACGGGCACGTGTCGGCTTCCCATGGGTTCCCCCAAGGTCCCGGGCGCGCGAAGCGACAGGCTCCTGAAGCTAACCCAATTCCCGATCAATGACACAATCGGGGCGGCGACGGGCTCCCCCGCCGGATCGTGCGGCCGGGGGCGGGCGTCAGGCGCCGGCGGAGAGCTCGGTGACGACGCTCTCCACGAGGGACTCGGTGATCAGGTCGACCCCGTCGGACAGGGCGTGCTGGAGGGACCGGTGCATCACCCGGAGGACGTCCCGCAGGTTGCGCCCGGACTCGTAGAACTTCGCCAGCTGGTCGATGCCGGCGGCGTCGATCACGTCTCCGATCGGAGCCTCCACACCGGCCACCACCAGCCGGTCGCGCAGGATCGCCTCGATCCCGGCGCGGGCGTCGATGAGCCTGGGGATCCGCACCTCTCCGGTGAACCAGGCGGACGCCTCCCGGTATCCGGCGAGGTCGAGGTAGTGCTCGTGAACCGCGACGACGAGCCCGGCACTGACCTCCTTGGCGAGCATCCGGATGGTCCGCATGAAGAACTGGTTGGCGACCCCGGTCCGGTCGAGCCCGGGGATGCGGAGCCAGGTGTCGGAGTCGTCGAACACGAAGACGGGGAAGAGGCCGTGGTGGTCGAACAGGGCGACCAGCCGCTTGAGGTGCTCCAGGGCGTCGGTGGAGGAGCCGCGGCTCTCGTAGCTGCTCCCCAGGGCCTGGACCTGGGCGGCGAACTCGGCGTCGGCCAGCCAGAGCGGCAGGGAGATGCGGAACGCCCTCACCTTCTGCGTCCCGGCCCTGCGGGTCACCTCGGCGATCGACCGGGCGAAGTCGTCCTTCTCGGCCGGGCTGAATAGCTCGGGGCTCGCCCAGCGGGTCACGTAGCGGACGAGGTGGCGGGCCATGGCGCCCGGCTCGGTGACGGTCTCGTCGGTCTCGGCGGCGACGGGGACCCGGAGCGGGACGATGCGCTCGGGGAGGTCGAGGGCGAACGGGCCGAGCACGGAGGAGATCAGGCTCGACTTCCCGGCGCCGGAGGAGCCGATCACGGCAACCCTCCCCTCGTTGGCCACCTGATGCGTGAAGAACGTCTCGGTGGACTGGTCGCCGTTGAGCTCGTCGAACGGGACGTGGAAGAAGGCGAGCTCCTCGAAGCGGCGGGTGGCGTCGAAGGCCCGGGAACGGTCGACGGCGACGAGGGCGCGGTGGCTCATCACGCGCCTCCCTCCACGGGGCGGTAGACCTTCTGCCGGCCCCCGCCGGGGCCTCTGGCGTATGAGGCCGTCACCAGACCGGCGTCCTCCAGCTCACGGAGGACCTGAACCGCCCGGGGGCGCGTCCATCCGAGTCTCCGGAGGAGCCTCTCATCCGAGGCGCTCGCTGCTCCCAAGGATTCCAACTCTGCCATCAACATCCTGGCAGGCCTCCCGAGTTCCGCGAGCCTTTCCTCCCTGGCCCGCTCCCACTCCTGCCGGCCCTCGACGGTCGCCCCCTCCTTCACGGCCCGGGCCAGGGCGAGGAGCCGGCGGGGGTTGCCCTCGTCGACGCGGGCGGCGATGGCGGCGCCCTCCTCCCCCAGCCGCGCCTCGAGGAGGCGGCGCTGCCCATCACGGTCGAGGTCGTCGAGGACGACGGCGGCCTCGAAGAAGGCGTCGGCCGGCGGCGTGCGCAGAGCGACGACGTCGTCGGGCGTCCCGGCGACGACCCAGGTGATGGGGATCTGCCACACCTCGTCCCGCAGCCTGCCGAAGACGGTGGCGGCCACCTCGGGGGCGATCTCGTCGACCAGCACCACCAGCAGGTCCTCGCCGATCCCCTCGCGAAGCGACCCGACCAGGGCAGCGAGCTCGATGGGGTCGTCAGCGCGCTCGGGAAGCGGCGGCAGGCCGAGGCGGGCGCGGACCAGGTCGAGGAAGCGGCGGGGCGTGTCGGCCAGCCTCCCCTCCACGAACACGGGCGCTCCCCCGTCCCGGCGCAGGACGAAGGCGGCCTGGCGGAGCAGGGTGGTCTTGCCCGAGCCCCGCTCCCCGACCACGACGGTGTTCACGCCGGAACGGGCCAGACGGACGACACGGCCCAGCTCCTCCTCCCTCCCGGCGAAGAGGAGATGGTCGGGCTCGGTGTCGAGCAGGGGTCTACCGGTGAGGTCCATGCCTCACACAGCTTACAGTTAGGACTGTTACGGTGTAAAGACCCTCTCCGCTCCCCGGATCAGACCCGCGGATTGGTGATGGCGCCCTCGCTGGCCGAGCCCACCAGGGCGGCGTACTTGGCCAGCGCACCGGTGGTGTACCGGGGCGGGCGGGGCTTCCAGCCGGCACGACGCTTCTCGAGCTCCGTCTCGTCGACCAGCAGCTCGATGCTCCGGGACGGGATGTCCACACGGATCCGGTCGCCGTCCTGGACTAGCCCGATCAGGCCGCCCACCTCCGACTCGGGCGCGACATGGCCGATGCACATGCCGGTGGTGCCGCCGGAGAACCGGCCGTCGGTGATCAGGAGGACGTCCTTGCCCAGGCCGGCGCCCTTGATGGCGCCGGTGATCTGGAGCATCTCCCGCATCCCGGGTCCGCCCTTGGGGCCCTCGGTGCGGATCACCACCACGTCGCCCTTCTGGATCCGGTGGTTGAACAGGGCGGCGAGGGCGTCCTGCTCGCCGTCGAAGACCCGGGCCGGGCCCTCGAAGGTCTCGAGGTCGATGCCCGCGATCTTCACGACGCAGCCCTCCATGGCGAGGTTGCCCCGCAGGATGGCGATGCCGCCCTCGGGTGCCAGCGGCTGCGACACGGGGGCGATCACGTCCTGGCCCTCCGGGAAGGCGACGCCGACCAGGTTCTCGGCCATGGTCTTGCCCGTCACGGTGAGCACGTCGCCGTGGAGCAGGCCCTCGTCGAGGAGCGCCTTGAGCACGACGGGCACGCCGCCGATCCGGTCCAGGTCCACCATGTGGTACCGGCCGAACGGCTTCATGTCGCCGATGTGCGGCGTCCGCCGGGAGATCCGGTCGAAGTCGTCGATGGAGAGCGGCACACCCGCCTCGTTGGCGATGGCGAGGAGGTGGAGCACCGCGTTCGTCGACCCGCCCAGGGCCATCACGGTGGTGATGGCGTTCTCGAACGCCTGGGGCGTGAGGATGTCCCGGGGACGGATCCCCTCGTCGATCAGCTTCATCACGGCCTCGCCGGACTTCCTCGCGTACTCCCGCAGCCGCGGGTCGATCGCGGGGACCGACGCCGAACCGGGCAGGGAGAGGCCGATCGCCTCGCCGACCGAGGCCATGGTGTTGGCGGTGAACATGCCCGCGCAGGACCCGGCGCCGGGGCAGGCCGACGACTCGATCTCGTGCAGGTCCTGGATGGTGATCCGGCCCTCCGACTGGGCGCCGATCCCCTCGAAGACGTCGACGATGGAGATGTCGCGGCCCTGGTAGTGGCCCGGGAGCGACGAACCGCCGTAGAGGAAGACGGTCGGCAGGTTGAGCCGGGCGGCCGCCATGAGCATGCCTGGGAGCGACTTGTCGCAGCCGGCGATGGTCACCATGGCGTCGAACCGCTCGGCGTGCATGACCAGCTCCACCGAATCGGCGATCACCTCGCGGGAGACGAGCGACGCCCGCATCCCCTCGTGGCCCATGGAGATGCCGTCGCTGACGGCGATCGTCGAGAAGACGAGGCCCACGCCGCCGGACTCGATGACGCCGGCCTTGGCGTGCTGGGAGAGCTCCGGGCCCGTGAGGTTGCAGGGGGTCACCTCATTCCCGGCGGATACCACGCCCACCTGAGGCTTCGACCAGTCGGCGTCGGTGAGACCGACCGCCCGCAGCATCGCCCGGGCCGCCGCCTTGGCGGGCCCTTCGGTCACCTCATGGGAGCGGAGCTTCTTCGTCATGGCCCGATCCTAAAGACCCCGCGGGGTGGTCGCGTTTGGCAGTCGGCCTCCGAATGCGCACAATCACGCAATGGCCACCATCTACTACGACCAGGATGCCGACCTCGGGATCATCCGGGGCCGGAAGGTTGCGATCATCGGGTACGGGAGCCAGGGCCACGCCCACGCTCTCAACCTCAAGGAGTCCGGGGTCGACGTGGTCGTAGGCCTACGGGAGGGCTCTTCCAGCCGGGCAGAGGCGGAGGCCGCCGGCCTGAAGGTGATGACCCCCGCCGAGGCGGCGGAGTGGGCGAGCGTGGTGATGATGCTCGTCCCCGACCAGGTGGCCCCCGACATCTACGCCGAGTCCATCGAGCCGCACCTGCAGAAGGGCGACGCCCTCTTCTTCGCCCACGGCTTCAACATCCACTTCGGTTTCATCACCCCGCCGGGTGACGTCGACGTGGCCATGGTGGCCCCCAAGGGCCCGGGTCACCTGGTGCGGCGGACCTTCACCCAGGGCTCCGGCGTCCCGTGCCTCGTCGCAGTCCACCAGGACGCCTCCGGCTCCGTGAAGGACCTCGCCCTGTCCTACGCCGCCGGCATCGGCGGCACCCGGGCCGGGGTCCTCGAGACCACCTTCAAGGAGGAGACGGAGACCGACCTGTTCGGCGAGCAGGTGATCCTGTGCGGTGGCGTCGCCGAGCTGATCAAGGCCTCGTTCGAGACCCTGGTAGAGGCGGGCTACCAGCCGGAGTCGGCGTACTTCGAGACGCTGCACGAGCTGAAGCTGATCGTCGACCTGCTCTACGAGGGCGGCCTCTCCTGGATGCGGTACTCCGTGTCGGACACCGCCGAGTATGGCGACTACACCCGGGGCAAGCGGATCGTCACCGAGCAGACCCGCCAGGCCATGAAGGAGGTGCTGGGCGAGATCCAGTCCGGAGCCTTCGCCAACGAGTGGATGGCGCAGGCCCGGGAAGGCGCCCCGTTCCTCCTCGAGCAGCGGGCCGCCAACCGGGCCCATCAGATCGAGCAGGTGGGCGCCGAGCTCCGCAAGCTGATGCCGTTCATGGAGCCGAAGACGGCACCGTGAGCCCTCTCCGCCCCGTTGCGAAGCGACGGGGGAGGATCCCGCCGGGCGAACGGAGCGAGCCCGGGGTGAGATCTCGAGGTGATGACGGTGAGGGGCGGCTCTGGCCGCCCCTCACTCGTCGTCTTGACGCGTCAACCGGGCCGAGGCATACTGGCCGACACCACATATGAACCGGAATCTGCTGCGCGCCCACCTCGTACTTCTAATTCCGGTGTAGCGCGCGCGGCCCAAGACCCCTGCGTGCGCCTGAACCCTCCGACCCGGAGGGTTTTTTGATTCCCCGACGAGCCCCGAAAGACCGACATGAGCCAGGACAAGTTCACCGGATCGCACTCCCTGCTGAGATCCCTCGAGTACGAGGGGGTCGAGGTCGTGTTCGGCGTGCCCGGAGGCGCCATCCTCCACGCCTACGACCCGCTGCTGGACAGCCCGATCCGTCACATCCTCGCCCGGCACGAGCAGGGAGCGGGGCACATGGCCGAGGGCTACGCCATGGCCACGGGGAAGGTGGGCGTCGTCTTCGCCACCTCCGGCCCCGGCGCCACCAACCTGATCACCCCGCTGCAGAACGCCAAGATGGACTCCACGCCCATCGTGGCCATCACCGGCCAGGTGGCGTCGACGGCGATCGGCAGCGACGCCTTCCAAGAGGCGCACACCACCGGCCTGGCGATGCACTGCACCAAGCACTCCTACCTGGTGCAGAGCGCCGACGAGATCCCGGAGGTCATCCACGAGGCGTTCCACATCGCCTCCACCGGCCGTCCCGGCCCGGTCCTGGTGGACCTCCCGAAGGACGTGCTGGGCGCCGACACCACCTGGCACACCCCGACCCTGAGCGGGCTCCCCGGCTACCGGCCCACCCGCGAGGGTCACCCCCGCCAGATCAAGGCGGCCATCGAGATGATCGAGGCTTCGCAGCGCCCCGTGCTCTACGTGGGTGGCGGCGTCATCCGTGCCGAAGCCAGCGATGAGCTGCTCGCCTTCGCCGAGGCGACGAACGTCCCCGTGGTCACCACGCTCATGGCCCGGGGCGCCTTTCCGGATACCCATCGCCTGGCGCTGGGCATGCCCGGCATGCACGGCGTGTACGCCGCCACCACGGCCATGCAGCAGGCCGACCTGCTCATCGCCATCGGGGCCCGCTTCGACGACCGGGTCACCGGCAAGGTCGACGCCTTCGCCCCGAAGGCGAGGATCATCCACATCGACGCAGACCCGGCCGAGATCGGCAAGGTCCGCCGGCCCGACGTCCCGATCGTCGGGGACGCCAAGGCCGTCCTGGCGGCGATGCTGGAGCGGATCGTGGCCGTCCGGGTCCACACCCCTGCCCCGGAGCGCACCGAGTGGTTCCGGGTGCTGCGGGAGTGGCAGCAGCGCCACCCGCTGTCGTACGAGCAGACGCAGGAGGGCCCGATCAAGCCGCAGTACTTCATCGAGCGGCTGCAGGCGATCACCAGGGGCGAGGCCATCGTCACCTCCGGCGTCGGCCAGCACCAGATGTGGGCCTCCCAGTATTGGGCGTTCCAGAAGCCGAAGACCTGGATCAACTCCGGCGGCCTGGGGACCATGGGCTTCGCCATCCCCGCGGCCGTCGGCGCCAAGGTCGCCCGCCCCGACCAGGTGGTCTGGGCCATCGACGGCGACGGCTGCTTCCAGATGACCGCCCAGGAGCTGATCACGGCCACCGCCGAGAACGTCCCGATCAAGGTGGCCGTCCTCAACAACAGCTCGCTGGGAATGGTCAAGCAGTGGCAGAGGCTCTTCTACGACGGCCGCCTGTCCGCCGTGGACCTGAGCGGCGTGCCCGACTACCCGAAGCTGGCCGAGGCCATGGGCTGCGTCGGCCTGCGGGTGACGCACCCGGACGAGGTCGACGTGGCCATCGAGAAGGCGATGGCGGTCAACGACCGGCCAGTCGTCGTCGAGGTGGTCATCGACCCCGACGAGATGGTGTTCCCGATGGTCCCCGCCGGGGGCTCAAACGACTTCATCGCGATGGGACCGGAGGACTTGTGAGCCACCACACGCTGTCCGTAATCGTCGAGGACAAGCCGGGCGTCCTGGCCCGGGTCTCCGCCA
>QGUS01000081.1 GCA_003242515.1 Actinomycetota bacterium | reverse complement strand
GAGGTGGCCCGCCGGGCCGGCGCGGCCATCGCCCGGGAACCCGGGGCCACCCCATGGGGCGGCTACTCGGCGGTGTTCGTCGACCCGGACGGCCACCCGTGGGAGGTGGCCCACAACCCGTTGTGGCCGATGGCCGACGACGGCTCGATCCGGCTCTGATCGGCCGATCGGGACCACCCGGGGAACCACATCGACCCCGACCCGTTCGTCATGCCGCCGCTCAGGCCGTCGGGATGTCCCGGCGGCGGAACGCGGACAGCCCCGCCCCCGCCAGGACGAAGGCGGTCGCCACCAGCCCGGCCAGCGGCACCGGGGCGGGGCCATCGACGAGCACCGGCGGCACGTGGGTGAACGGGGACAGGTTCATCGCCCAACCGGGTAGCCGGAGCATGGGGCCGAGCTGGCCCAGCAGGAGGAAGACCACGAGCAGGCCCCAGGCCGAGGGGGCCAGGCGGGGGAACGCCCCGTAGAGGAGCATCGTCGCCCCGGCGACGACCCACACGGCGGGGGCCTGCGCCAGGGAGGCGGCCAGGATCCGGAGTGCGCTCCCCACGGGGTCTCCTCCCGACATCCCGTGCACGAGCCCCGCGAGCCCGCCTGCCACGGCGAGCATGAGCGGCGGGCCGACGAAGGCGAACAGCAGGTGGGAGCCCGCCAGCCTCGTCCTGGTGACGGCCGTGGAGAGGACGAGCTCGGCCCGAAGCAGGCTGTCCTCGGCCTGGAGCCGGAGCACGGTCCGCACCGCATGAGCGGCGACGAGCATCCCCAGGATCCCCAGGAACGCCGTGAAGAACGCGTCGGTGATCCCCTCCACCCCGCTTGCCCGGTCCACGGGCATCGACCTGTTCTCGGCCGAAGGGATCAGGCGCGCCACACCCATCCTGCTCGAGATCTACTCGGGGCTGTTCGACGCCGGGCTGTTGGATGGCCTGCGCCAGACAGTCCCCGGCAACGCCTAGATTCAGGGCGATGATCCCCGGAGAGATCCCGGTCAGGCCCCACGACGCCGCATACCCGTGGGGGAACGCGGCCACCCCGTATGAGGAGCTGGGGGGCGATGCCCGCGTCCGGGAGTTGGTGAACGCCTTCTACGACGTCATCGAGGAGGAGTCGCCGGTGATCCGGGCGATGCTCCCCAGGAACACCTCCACCTCCCGGGAGAAGCTCTACGAGTACCTCTCCGGCTGGCTGGGCGGCCCGCCGCTGTACGAGGCCAAGCGCGGCCACCCGCGGCTCCGGATGCGGCACCTCCCCTTCCCCATCGACGCGGACGGCGCCCGCGAGTGGATGCGGTGCTTCCGCAAGGCCATGGACCGGGTCGGGGTGACGGGGACGATCAGGGACTTCCTCGACGAGAAGCTCACGCCGCTTGCGGACCACATGGTCAACCGCTGAGCCTCCTCCCTGGTACCTTCTCCCCGTTGCTATGACCGGCGTCGACGACCCCTCCGGTAGACGCATCGGCACGCCTGCGTCGGGACGGCGGCCATGAGCGAGATCTGGCCCCAGCTCGTCCTGATCGCGGTCCTGATCCTGGTCAACGCCGTGTTCGCCGGCACCGAGCTGGCGCTGGTGTCCCTCCGCGAGGGCCAGATCCAGCACCTCGAGACCCGTGGCAAGAGGGGCGCCCTGCTCGCCCGCCTCGCCCGCGACCCGAACCGGTTCCTGGCGACGATCCAGATCGTCATCACCCTGTCGGGCTTCTTCGCCTCCGCCTCCGCGGCGGTGACCCTCTCCCAGCCGCTCACCGAATGGCTGGAGGGCGCGCTCGGGCGGTTCGCCTCCCCGGTGGCGCTGGTGATCGTCACCCTGGCCATCTCATACCTGAGCCTGGTGATCGGCGAGCTGGCCCCGAAGCGGCTCGCCATGCAGAACGCCGAGTCGTGGGGCCTGGTCATGGCCACGCCCCTCAACGCGTTCGCCGTGGTGTTCCGCCCGCTCGTCTGGCTGCTGTCCAGGAGCTCCGACCTGGTGGTGCGGATGCTGGGAGGCGACCCCAACCGCCTCGCCTCCGAGGTGACCCGTGAGGAGATCCGGGAGATGATCCTGACCCAGACCGGGTTCACGCCCCAGCAGCAGGTGATCATCTCCGGCGCCCTCGACATCTCCGAGCGGAGCCTCCGCGAGGTGCTCCGGCCCCGCCGCGAGGTGGTCACCATCGACGACTCCGTCACCGCCGCCGAGGCCCTCCGGGTCCTCCTCGACTCGGGCCACTCCCGCGCCCCGATCGCCACGGGCGGCGACCTCGACCACGTGACCGGGATCGTCCATCTGCGCGACCTGGTCGGAAAGGAGGGCACCGTGGCCGAGCACGCCAAGGAGCCGCTGTTCTTCCCCGAGACCGCGAGCGCTCTGACCGCCCTCCGGGAGATGCAGCAGCGCCGTCAGCAGCTCGCCATCGTGATCAGCGAGCACGGCTCCGGCGAGGGCATCGTCACCGTGGAGGACCTGGTCGAGGAGCTGGTCGGCGAGATCTACGACGAGTACGACCGGGACGTGATCTCGGTGGAGCGAAACGCCGACGGCAGCATCGACGTGCCCGGGCGCTTCCCGGTGCACGACCTGATCGACCTCGGGATCGAGGTGCCCGCCGGCGAGTACGCGACGGTCGCCGGCATGGTTCTCGACACGCTGGGCCGCCTCCCCCAGGAGCCGGGAGACACGGTGGTGGTCGGAGAGTGGGAGGCGACGGTGCTCGAGGTTGCCGAACGGGCCCTCACGAAGATACGGCTGCGCCGCCGGGAGCAGGCCGCGGACTGAGCCTCAGCCCCGGAGGGCAGTCTGGGAAGACGGTGACGGTGTCCACCATCACCTCGACCCGGTCGCCCGGCCGGAAGAAGTCGCCCGGCCCGAGCCGCGAGCGGAGCGTCGTCCCGTCATCGAAGGCCACGGTGACCAGCTGGTCGTGCCCGAAGAACTCCCGGCCCTCGACCACGGCGCGACCCTGCGGATCGACGGCGAGCCGCACCGACTCGGGACGGATCATCACCGACACCTCCCCCTCGCCCTCGCCGGGGAAGGTGCCGACCACGCACTCCACCTTGCCCCCGCCGGCGAACCCCGCGATGAAGTTGGCGTCGCCGACGAACTGCCCGACCCAAGCGGTGGCGGGCTTCCAGTAGAGCTCCTGCGGGGTGGCCATCTGGACGATGCGCCCCTGGTTCATCACGGCCACCAGGTCGGATATGGACAGCGCCTCCTCCTGGTCGTGGGTGATGAACAGCGCCGTGGCGCCCGCCTCGCGGAGGATGGCGATGATCTCTCCCCGCACCCGGGACCTGAGGGTGTCGTCGAGGTTGGAGAACGGCTCGTCGAGGATGATCACGTCGGGTCGGGGCGCCATGGCGCGGGCCAGGGCGACGCGCTGCTGCTGTCCGCCCGACAGCTCGTGGGGGTACCGCTTCCCCAGGCCCGCCAGGCCGACCACCTCGAGGATCTCCTCGACCCGGCGGTCCCGGTCGGGTGCCCGGGCGAGGCCGTAGGCGACGTTGGAGCGCACGTCCATGTGCGGGAAGAGGGCGTAGTCCTGGAGCACGACGCCGACCCGCCGCTGCTCGGGCGGGACGAAGACGCCCGGGCCGACCACCCGGCGGCCCCGGATGTCGACCGTGCCCGCGTCGGGGCGGTCGAAGCCGGCGAGGATCCGGAGCATCGTGCTCTTGCCCGTGCCGGATGGCCCAAGCAGGGTGACGACGGCCCCGGCGGGGACCGAGAGGTCGCACGCGTCCAGGGCCACCACGTCGCCGTAGCGCTTGGTGATCCCGGTCGCGTCGATGACGAGCTCAGTCATGGATGTCCCTGACCACGAAGAAGTACACGGGCGCCGCCGACACGAGGACCAGGGCCAGCGCGGCGAAGCTGGCCTGACTGTAGAAGACCTCGTTGGTTGCGCTCCAGATGCGGACGGGCAGCGTGTCGAACCCGGTGGGACGCAGCAGCAGCGTGGCGGGCAGCTCCTTCATCACCGAGAGGAACACCAGGGCCGCCCCGGCGAGGGCGGAACGGCGCATCATCGGGATCGTCACGCGTCGCAGCGTTCCCCACGGCCCGACCCCGAGGCTGCGCGACACCTCCTCGAGCTGGGGGCCGACCCGCCGCAGGCCGCTCTCCACCGCGGCCAGCGCCTGCGGGAGGAACATCGCCAGGTAGACGACGACGAGGAGGGTCGTCGTCTGATAGAGCGGGCGGGCGAACCGGACGGTGAGCACGAGGAACGCCAGTCCAACGGCCAGGTGCGGGAGGGAGTAGGTGAGCCACGGGACCGCTTCCATCACCCGCACGACGGAGTTGCGGTGCCTGGCGGCCAGCACGCCGAGGGGGATGGCGGCGACGCCGACCACCAGCGCCGCCGCGGCCGAGATCCCGATGGAGCGCAGGGTGTGCGGGACGATGCCGAGGAGCGAGTTGCCCTGCTGGATCCCCCGGATCATCCACCACACCATCGTCGAGATCGGGAGCACGAGCGACAGGATGGCGAGCAGGCCGAGGAAGGTCTGGCCCGCCGCCTGACCGGCACGGCCGAGATGCACCGGGGCGACCTCGCGGGCGGGACGGTTGCCGTGGAGTGCGGCCCTCCCCCGGGCCATCTGCTGGAAGACCACGAGGACCAGGGCCCCGCTCGTGAGCACCCCGGCGAGGAACAGCGCCGGGCCGGTGTCGAGACGGCCGGCGAACTGCGTGTAGATCGTCCGGGTGAAGGTGTCGTACCGGAGCATCGACACCGCCCCGAACTCGGCGACCACATAGAGGGCGACGAGCAGCCCGCCCGACGCGAGCGCCGGGCGGAGCTGCGGGATCACCACCCGCCAGAGGGTCCGCCAGCGCCCCGCTCCGAGTCCCCGGGAGACGTCCTCCAGGGCCGGGTCGAGACGCCGCAGCACCGGCACCGTGAGAAGGTGGATGAACGAGAAGTTCCAGAGGCTCAACGCCGCCCATGCCGCCCAGAAGCCCCGCAGGGGCGGGAGCCCGGGCAGTCCGACCGCCTCGAGCAACCTGGTGAGGGTGCCTCCGTTCCCGGAGGCGGAGAGCATCGCCAGCGCCCCGACGTACGACGGGATCACCAGCGGCAGGGTCATCACCGTCGACCAGGTGCGGGCGCCCCGCAGGTCGGTGCGGGTGGTCAGCCAAGCGGTGGCGACCCCCAGCGCCAGCGTCGTGACGGTCACCGCGACCGTCAGCCGGAGGGTGGATGCGGCCAGGTCCAGGAGTCGGGCACCCGTGAAACCTCCGGCATAGAACCCGCCCGGACGCAACACCACCCAGAGGAGGTGCACGATCGGGATGGCCGCCGGCAGGACGACGGCGACCCCGGCCGCCCAGAGGGCGGCCGGGGCCTTCGGTCGCTTCGTAGCCGACGAGGCCTGAGCGTCGCGGTTGGCGAGCTCGATCAATCCTTCCTCAGCTCAGTCCGGCGCTCGCGATCAGCTCGACGGCACTCTCGAGGTAGTCGGCCAGGTCGGACAGGTTGATGTCCGGGCCGGCGAGCTCGGATAGAGGCTTCTGGTCCTTCGGGGTCGGTGCGCCCTCGATGAGACCGTACTCGTTGAGGTTCTCGGCGAAGTGCCGCTGCGCGTCCTCGGAGAGGAGGTAGCGGATGAAGGTGAGCGCGGCCTCCTTGTTGTCCGACGGGGCGAGCACGCCCACACCGGTGGCGGCGACGAGCGCACCAGGGTCGCCGGCTGCCAGAAAGTGGTTCCGGGCCTTGGGCGTGCCCTGGTCCCTCATCAGGCCGAGAAGGTAGTAGTGGTTGATGAGACCGGCGTCGAGGTCACCGGCGTCGACGGCCTGGAGGATGGCGCCGTTGCCGGAGAAGATCTGGACGTCGTTGGCGACCATCCCCTCCAGCCATCCGCGGGTCTTCTCCTCCCCGTCCACGAGCATCATCGCCGAGACGAAGGCGATGAACGAGGCGTTGGTCGGGGCGACTCCGATGCGGCCCTTCCACTCCGGGTCGGTCAGCTCGTAGACGCTCTGCGGGAGCTCCGGCTCCGCGACGAGGTCCGGGTTGTAGACGAAGACCCGGCTCCGGGCGGTGACGCCGACCCAGTGGCCGTTGGCGTCCCGGTAGCGCTCGGGGACGAGCGAGAGGATGTCCTCGGGCAGCTCGGCGAGCAGGCCGGTCTTGCCGATGGCGCCGATCCACGCCGGGTCCTGGGCCCAGAACACGTCGGCGTCGGTCGACTCGCCCTCGGTGAGGATCGTGGTGGCGAGATCGCTGGTGCCGTCGCCATACCGGACCTCGACCTGGATGCCGGTGTCGGCGGTGAACTTCTCGACCACCGGGGTGACGAAGTTCTCGTTGCGCCCCGAGTAGACGACCAGGGTGCCACCGGCGCCGGTGGGCGTGGACCCGGAGGGCTGTTCGGTGGTGGTGGGCGATCCGGAGGTCGTGGTGGTGGTGCCATCCGACGCGGAGCCACCGCAGGCGGCGATGCCCACGGTCAGCGCCAGGAGGGCTGCCGTGAGGCGGGTTGTGCTTCGGAACATATGCCCCGAAGGTATTACCACTATGGCCATAGTGCAAAATCGCACCATGGCCATAGTGGCTCCCCTGTAGGGCGCTTCAGACCCCGAAGAGGGTCAGTTCCTCCGGCAGCAGCGCCTGCGGCCCGTCCGACAGCGCCTCCTCCGGCTTGGGGTGGATCTCCACCAGCAGGCCGTGGGCGCCGGCGGCCAGGCCGGCCCGACCCAGCGGCACCACCAGCGACCGCGTCCCGGCAGCATGCGACGGGTCGACGACGACGGGCAGGTGCGTCAGCTCCCGGAGCACGGGGACCGCGGCGACGTCGAGCGTGTTGCGGGTGGCCGTCTCGAAGGTGCGGATGCCCCGCTCGCACAGGATGACCTGGCGGTTTCCGGCGGCCAGCACGTACTCGGCGGCGGCGAGGAACTCCTCGATCGTGGCGCTCATGCCCCGCTTGAGCAGCACCGGCTTGCGGATCTTCCCGACGGCCGACAGCAGTGCGAAGTTCTGCATGTTCCGGGCGCCGCTCTGCCGCCCGTCGGCGACCTCGGCCCCCGGGCCGGCCTGCCCGGGGGAGAGCACCCCGGGCCCGACCGGCCGGCCGGGGGCGCGGCCCCCCTCCGCGAGCCG
>QGUS01000346.1 GCA_003242515.1 Actinomycetota bacterium | reverse complement strand
GAGCGCCGGCCCCCCTCTTGCCCCGGCGGGGGCGATGAGGGCGTCCGCGCAGGGCGGGGTCCGGCCGTGATGGGCGCAGGGCTCCAGGGTGACGAAGACGGTGGCGCCGCGGGCCGCCTCGCCGGCCTGGGCCAGGGCGACGGTCTCGGCGTGGGCCGTCCCTGGCCCGCGGTGGGAGCCCTCCCCCACGACCTGCCCGGACGCGTCGACGACGACCGCGCCCACGCGGGGGTTGGGATGGGTCATGGCGTCACGGGCCAGCTCGATGGCCCGCGCCATGTGGCGGGGGTCGCTCACTTCAACTGGAGCGACGGTCGATCCGGTAGGTGGAGCCCGGCTGCTTCTTGGCGAACTCCTTCATCTCCACCGCGATCGCCGACGCCTCCCACTGCGAGGTGATCTCACGCACGTCGGTGGACGCTACACCGAGCGAGAGCGAAACCACCGGGAAGGCGTAACGCTCGCCGCGCCGGTCGATGACCTCGATGTAGCCGCGGAGGGCGTCGGCGGTGTCGTAGAGATCCAGGATCCCGTCGTCGAAGCGCTCGATGACCTCCTTGCAGAAGGACTCGGCCATGTCCGGCGGCGTGATGGCGACGAAGTCGTCGCCTCCGATGTGCCCGATGAAGACGTCGTTGATGGCGAGCGCCTGGGCGGCCTCGGTGAAGCAGCGGGCGCAGAACCGGATCACCTCGTCGCCGCGCATGAAGCCGTAGTGGTCGTTGAACGCCTTGAAGTTGTCCAGGTCCCCGTGGATCAGGGCGAAGGGGATCCGCTCCCGGATCCGCGTCTCGATCTCCGCCGTGATCTTGAAGTTGCCCGGGAGGCCCGTCAGGGGCGAGAGGTCGCGGGCCGCCTGGGTCCGCCGCAGCACGGCGCGCACCCGGGCCGTCAGCTCGTTGATGTCGAACGGCTTGGTGATGTAGTCGTCCGCGCCCAGCTCGAGGCCCCGGACCCGGTCCTCGGGGAGGCCGCGGGCGGTGAGCAGGATGATAGGGATGTTGGCGGTCGTCGCCTGGCTCCGCAGACGGTGCAGGGCCGTGAGCCCGTCCATGCGGGGCATCATGATGTCGAGCACGATGGCGTTCGGCGGGTTCGCCGTCGCCTTCTGCAGGGCGTCCTCGCCGTCGACTGCCGTGTCGACTTCGAAGCCCTCCAGCTCGAAGTTGATCTTGACGACGGTCAGGATGTCCGGATCGTCGTCCGCGATGAGCACTCGCTCACTCATCGGCTGCCCTTCTCATCTCCGCTACTGCACGCACGGGATCATCCGCCCCGAGGATGGCCGAACCGGCCACGACCACCGTCGCGCCGGCATCGAGCACGGCCCTGACGTTGGACGGGGTGATCCCTCCGTCGACCTGAATATCGGCTCGCAAACCCCGGGCCTCAACCCATTCTCTGGCCTCTTCGATCTTCGGCAGCACCTCGGGGATGAATGCCTGCCCCCCGAACCCCGGCTCCACGCTCATGATCAGGACCACGTCGCAGAGCTCGGCGTAGGGGGCGACGGCCGAGAAGGGCGTCCCGGGGTTGACCACCAAGCCGAAGTCGAGCCCGTGCTCCCTGGTCAGCTCCGCTGCGGGCACGGGGTCGGGTATGGCCTCGATGTGCATCGTGAGCAGGTTCGCCCCCGCCTCCGCGAGCGGCGCCACCAGGTCGGCCGGGTTGGTGACCATCAGGTGGCAGTCGAACCAGAGCCTGCTCACCTTCCGCAGCGACGAGATGACGGGCATCCCGAACGAGAGGTTGGGGACGAAGTGGCCGTCCATCACGTCGAGGTGGAGCCAGTCGACCAGGTCCTCGACCCGCCGCACCTCTTCCTCGAGGCGGGGGAAAGCGGCGCACAGGAGGGGGGGGGGGGCCTTCCCCCCCGGGGGGGTTTCTTGCGGGGCCCCCCGAAAAACCCCCCGGGGCCCCCCCCCCCACCCCCGACCCCCCCG
>QGUS01000345.1 GCA_003242515.1 Actinomycetota bacterium | reverse complement strand
TCGCCCCCTGGGCCCGTCCTCGGCGGCCGCGTCCCGATTGGGGGTCGCCTCGGTCCTGGCGCTCGCGACGATGGTCGTCGTCGGCTGGGCCCTGGTGGCCACGGGGAAGGACCGGCTGGCCGAGACGCGCAAGCTGCTCAACCGGGTGGCGCTCGGCTCCCTCAGCTTCGCGGTGATGCTCCGCATCGGCTCCTGGGTCTTCAGCCCGCGCGGCGGCAAGGCGCCCATCTCCGAGGCCGTCTCCGTGATCGCCGGGGCCAAATGGATGGTCCCGTTCGTGATCGCCCTGATCGCCGGCGCCCTCGCCCTCGTCGTCCACGAGACCAGGCGCGCGATCAGGCGGCGCCGGCTCGCCCGCGGTGAACCGGTCGTCGAGGACGGGTACGAGGAGTCAGCGGCCGAGGCGGTCGAGGACCCGGTAGAGCACTGACGCCGGGGTCAGGAACCACGGGGTCCTGCCGTTCCAGTAGAACCGGCCCCGGTGGGGGATCCGGCTGAACACCGACGGCGGGTCCTCGCCGAGGATCATCCCGGCCAGGTCGTGCCCCAGTCCGATCGACAGCGCCACGCCGTGGCCCGCGTACCCCAGGGCGTACCACATGCCCTCGACCTTGCCCACGTGCGGGATGAGGTCGAACGGGACCGCCAGGCGCCCGCCCCAGACGTGGGTGACCTCGAACTGCTCCAACTCCGGCCAGTAGCAGATCAGGGCCTTCCGCAGGTCCGCCGCCGACTCGTCCAGGTCGAGGCCCGGGTGCAGCGTCCGGCGACCGCCGATCACGATGCGGTCGTCCTCGGTCCTCCGCATGTAGTGGAGGAGCCGCTTCCGGGTGTAGGCCATGGAGCCGTTCGGGAAGATCCGCTCGGCCACCGTGTGGCCCACAGGCTCCGTGGCGATCATGTACGAGCCGATCGGGACGACCTTCTTCGCCAGCTTGTCGCTGGGACGGATCGTGGTGTAGCCGTTGGTGGCGAGCACCACCTCGCCCGCCGCGATCCGGCCCTTCGTGGTCTCTGCGACGTGGCGGCCGTTCTCTTTGCGAACCGACACCACCTCGCACCGGTCGACCAGGACGGCCCCGGCGGCCTTCGCCTCGGCGGCGAGCCCGAAGGCGAGCCGTGCGGGGTGCACTCCGAAGCTGTCGGTCTCGATCATGGCGCAGTCGAAGGCATCGCCCCCCACGAAGCGGTGGATGTCCTCCGGCCCGGCCACTTCCCAGCCGGCGCCCAGCTCCCGGTTGTACCAGTCCACCGTCGCCCGGATGTCGTCCAGGTCCCGCTTGCCCTTGCCGACCGCGGCCGCGCCGTAGTCGTGGATCAGGGCGCCGGTGCGCTGCGCCAGCTCCCGGGCGCGCTCGTGGGCCCGCACCGACGCGTCCCACATCTCCCGGGCGATCGCCGGTCCCTGCTTCTCGAAGACGGTCTTGACGCCGGCCTTGATGTCGGTGGAGACGAAGCCGCCGTTCATGGAGGACGCCCCGCGGGCGATCTCCAGGGCGTCGACGACCGCCACCGTCTTGCCGGCCGCGGTCAGGCGGAGCGCCGCGGAGAGGCCGGTGAACCCGGACCCCACGACGAGGACGTCGGCCTCGGCCGGGAGGTCGGAGGTGAGCCCCGTGGGTCGGGGCTCTTGCTCGACCCAGAGAGGCAGGTGCTTCACAGGCTGGTGAGGCCGTCCCGGAAGCGCCGCGCCATCTCGTCCACGTCGTCCTTCGTCATGATGAACGGAGGCGACACCTGGAGGGCGCCGCCGGCCATGGCCCGGGTGAGCACCCCGGCGTTGCGGCAGGCGACCACGGCCCGGGCGGGCACGGTCTCGTCCTCGGAGATGCCCAGCTGGATCGCGCAGAGGGCGCCGACGCCGCGGCGGGTGGTCTGGACCACCGGCAGCTCCCCGAGCGGCAGGTGGGCCTGGTAGATCTCCCTCTCCCGCTCGCCGGCGCGGGG
>QGUS01000080.1 GCA_003242515.1 Actinomycetota bacterium | reverse complement strand
CCGAGTCGGCGACCAGGTCGGAAAGGTCGGTGATCTCCATCCCGAAGCGGACGTCGGGCTTGGCGGAGCCGTAGCGGTCCATGGCCTCGTGACAGGTGAGCCGCGGCAGGAGCAGCGGCAGCTCGACGCCGCGCAGCTCCTGGACCACGGCCGCGAGCACCTGCTCGATGGCGTGCAGGACGTCCTCGCGCTCCCAGAACGACCCCTCCAGGTCGAGCTGGGTGAACTCGAGCTGCCGGTCGGCGCGGAAGTCCTCGTCGCGGTAGCAGCGGGCGATCTGGTAGTACCGCTCCACGCCGGCGACCATCAGCAGCTGCTTGAACAGCTGCGGCGACTGCGGCAGCGCGTAGAACTCGCCCTTACGGAGGCGGCTGGGGACCAGCATGTCCCGGGCGCCCTCCGGGGTCGAGTTGACCAGGGTCGGGGTCTCCACCTCGAGGAAGCCCATGGCGTCGAGCGTGCGACGGATGGCAGAGGTCGCCCGGGAGCGGGCCTTGAGGTTGGCCGCCATGCGCGGGCGGCGCAGGTCGAGGTAGCGGTACCGGAGACGCACCAGCTCGTCGACCTCGGCCCGGTCGTCGATCATGAACGGCAGCACCCTGGCGGGCGAGAGCACCTCGATGCTCGTGGCGCCCACCTCGATGGTCCCGGTCTGCAGGTTCGGGTTCTTGGTGCCCTCCGGACGGGGCCGCACCACGCCGGTGACCCGGACGCAGTACTCCATCTTCAGGTCCTCGGCGATGGGGTGCTCGGCCGGGTCGGCGACGATCTGGATCAGGCCCGAGGCGTCACGCAGGTCGAAGAAGGTGATGCCGCCGTGGTCGCGGCGCCGCTGCACCCAGCCGGCCAGGGTGACCTCCTGACCGACCATCTCGGGGGTGACCTCGGTGGCCCGGTGGGTGCGGATCATCGCCTGCCCTCCAGCCATACCGGCACCTCGGACACCGACAGCGACGCCCGGTCGCCCTCGGTCTGCGCGTCGATCGACCCGTCCTCCTTGAGCACCAGGACGACCGGCACCCCGAGGCGGCGGGCGGTGCGGAACTGTGCTTTCACCGACCTTCCTTCTCCGTCGAAATCCAGCTTGACCCCCGCGGCGCGGAGCTCAGAGGCCACGGCGAGCGCCTCCTCCGGCCCGCGCTCGGACACCAGGTAGGCGTCGAGGCTCGCCGCCTCCTCCTCCCAGCCGGCGGCGATCACGATGCGGTCCATGCCCAGGGCGAAGCCCACTCCGGGCGTGCGCGGGCCGCCGATGGTCTCGGCCAGGCCGTCGTAGCGGCCACCCCCGCCGAGGGCGTTCTGCGCGGCGTCCAGGCCCAGCCCGATGTACTCGAAGGCGGTCTTGGTGTAGTAGTCGAGGCCGCGCACCAGATATGGGTCCTCCAGGTAGGGGACGCCCACCGCGTCGAGCAGGGTCTTCACGGTCTCGTAGTGCTTCCGGCAGTCGTCACAAAGGTGCTCGGTGACGATCGGCGGGTCGTCCAGCTTGGGGCGGTCCACCTTGGAGTCGAGGACGCGGAGCGGATTGGTCTCTATGAGCCGCTGGCCGTCCTCGCTGAGGACGGCCCGGTGCTCGGCCAGGTAGGAGCGCAGCCGCTCCACGTAGGCGGGTCGGCAGGCGGGGTCGCCGATGCTGTTGAGCCGCAGCTCCATCTCCCTGGCCCCGACCGCCTGCAGGTAGCGGTACCCGAGCTCGATGACCTCGGCGTCGGCGACGGGCGACTCCACGGCCAGGTACTCGACGCCCACCTGCCAGAACTGGCGGTAGCGGCCCTTCTGCGGACGCTCGTAACGGAAGAACGGGCCCGAGTAGGCCCCCTTCCACGCACCGGTGGCCCCGGAGCCGAGGTACGCACGGACGACGCCGGCGGTCCCCTCCGGGCGGAGGGTCAGGGACCGGCCTCCCTTGTCCGTGAAGGTGTACATCTGCTTGGTGACGACCTCCGTCGTCCCCCCGACGCCACGCTCGAACAGCTCGGTGGCCTCGAAGATGGGGGTGGCCACCAGCGGGTAGCCGTATCGCTCGGTCATCTCGTCCCAGAGCTTGAGGGCGCGGCGCCACCCGTGCGAGCGCGGCGGCAGCAGGTCGTCGGTGCCCTTGGGAGGTTGGAAGCTCATGGAGTGCGCAGGTTACCGCTGCCCCGGAAGGTGAAGTCCCGGGTTCAGAGCAGCCCGACGAGGAACGGGTTGGCCCGCCGCTCCCTGCCGATGGTGGTCTCCTCGCCGTGCCCCGGGCAGACCCGGGTGTCGTCGTCGAGGACCATCACCCGCTCCCGCATCGACGCCATCAGCGCCTCGTAGGAGCCTCCGGGCAGGTCGGTGCGGCCGATGCTCCCGGCGAAGAGCTGGTCCCCGGAGAAGAGGACGCCCTCTTCGGGCAGGTGGAAGCAGCAGTGCCCTGGCGTGTGGCCCGGTGTGTGCACCACCTCGACCCTCGTGCCCGCCAGCTCGAAGGTCTGGCCGTGGGAGAGGCGGCCGAGATCGGCGGGCGGGGCGAAGTCCCCGGGCGGGTCGAAGCCGAACAGCCGGCGGATCTGGGTCGCGGGGTCGAGGGTGAGGAAGTCGTCGTCGGGGTGCACCCAGACCCTGGCCCCGGTGCGGGCCGCCGTGGCGGAGGACCCTCCCATGTGGTCCACGTGGCCGTGGGTGAGCAGCACCGCCCCGACGGTCAGCCCCATCCCGGCGACGATCTCGCCGACCGGCTCGGCGGCCTGGGGCGGGGCGTCGACGACGAACGCCATGCCGCCGGGCTCGGACGCGACCACCCATGCGTTGGTGGCGGTGACCCAGGACGGGATCTGCCGGACGATCATGCGGAGGCGGGGTCGTTGGGCAGCCGGAAGGCGGCGTACACACCGTCCACGCCGCGGATGTCGGCGAGCAGCCTGCCGAGCTGGCTCGGGTCGGAGAGCTCGACCTCGTACTTGAGCACGGCCACCCGGTCGGCGTTGGTGGCCGTGGACGAGGCGGTGATGTTGGCGCCGGCGTCGGAGATCACCTGGGTGACGTCACGCAGCAGCCTGGTGCGGTCCAGGGCTTCGACCTGGATCCACACGACGAAGGCGGACATGGCGTCGGCGGGCCAGCTGACCTCGATCGACCGCTCCTTCCGGCCGGAGAGGGAGGCCACGTTGGTGCAGTCGGCCCGGTGGACCGACACGCCCCGGCCGACGGTGACATAGCCGACGATCGGGTCGCCGGGCACGGGAGAGCAGCAGCGGGCCAGCGAGACCAGCATGTCGTCCTGCCCCTCGACCACGACGCGCATCCCCTCCCGGTCGCGGCGCCGGCGGGTCGGGCGGAACAGATCGTCCCCGGCGTCGGGCATGAGACGGCGCTGGAGCCGGACCTGGACGCCGTCGAGGGACAGGTTCCCCTCCCCCACGGCCGCCACCATCGCCTCGGTGTCCTTGTACCCGAGCTCGGTGGCCAGCTCGGCGAGGATCTCGTCTCGCTCGTGGGCGGACAGCTCCGGCGCCTCCCGCTTGAACAGGGCGTGCAGCGCCTCCCGGCCCTCGGAGACCGCCTGGTCGCGCCGCTCCTTCTGGAACCACTGCTTGATCTTGGAGCGGGCCTTGGAGGTTCGGACGAAGTTGAGCCAGTCCCGGCTCGGGCCGGCGTCGGGCGACTTGGAGGTGATGACCTCGACGATGTCACCCGACTCGAGCCGGGTCGACAGGGGCACGAGCCGTCCGTTGACGCGGGCGCCCACGCACCGGTGGCCCACCTCCGTGTGGACGCTGTAGGCGAAGTCGACGCAGGTGGAGCCCCGCGGCAGCTCCTTGACGTCCCCGCCCGGAGTGAGGACGAAGACCTCGTCTTGGTAGAGGTCCAGCTTCAGGTTCGCCAGGAACTCCTCGGGGTCCTCGTCGAGGGCCTCGACCTCGATGCTCGGGATCCTGGGGACGGCCCCGACGTCGCCCTCCTTGTACCGCCAGTGGGCGGCGATGCCTCGCTCCGCCCGCTGGTGCATCTCCTCGGTGCGGATCTGCACCTCGAGGGGCTTGCCGTCGGGCCCGATCACCGTGGTGTGGAGCGACTGGTACAGGTTGACCTTGGGCATCGCGATGAAGTCCTTGAAGCGCCCGGTCACCGGGACCCACTGGCTGTGGATGAGGCCGAGGGCGGCGTAGCAGTCGCGGGTGGTCTTGGTGATGATGCGGATGCCGATGAGATCGTGGATGTCCTCGAACGGCCGGTTCTGCTCCATCATCTTGCGGTAGATCGAGTACTGGTGCTTCGGCCGTCCGGTGACCGTGGCCTCGATCCCCGCCTCCTCGAGCAGGGCCTTGATCTCCCCCATCATCTTCTCGAGGAACGCCTCGCGCTCGGGAGCGGCCTCGGCGAGCCGGGCCGTGATCTCGGCGTTGGGGCCCGGGTAGAGGATGGCGAAACAGCGGTCCTCGAACTCGTGCTTGATCTCCTGAACGCCGAGCCGGTGGGCCAGCGGGGCGTAGACGTCGAGCGTCTCCCGGGCGACCCGCTGCTGCTTCTCCTCCCGGAGTGCGTCGACGGTCCGGAGGTTGTGGAGCCGGTCGCAGAGCTTGATCAGCAGGACGCGGACGTCCTGGGCCATCGCCACGACCATCTTGCGGATCGTGGCCGCCTGGGCCTGCTCCCGGCTGGTGAACCGGACCCGGTCCAGCTTGGTGACGCCGTCGATGAGGCGGGCGATCTCCTCGCCGAACTCGGCCTGGATCTGCTCCAGGGTGACGTCGGTGTCCTCGACGGTGTCGTGCATCAGGGCCGCGGCCAGCGTGGCCCCGTCCAGGCCGTAGTCGGCCAGCATCTCGGCCACGGCGATCGGGTGGGTGATGTAGGGGTCGCCCGTCTTCCGCACCTGGCCGCGGTGGGCCCGCTTCGCCACCTCGTAGGCGCGGACGATGGTGGCGACGTCCCCGTCGGGGTGCCGCTCCAGGAAGGACTCCACCAGCCGGGCTATCGCCGGCGGGATCTCAGTCGTACTTGACGAGGGCATGGAGGGGCACTCCGTCGAGCATCTCGTTCCCCTGGAGGAAGACCAGCTCGATGAACACGGAGAAGCCCACCACCTCGGCGCCGATGCCCTGCAGCAGCTTGATCGCGGCTTGGGCGGTGCCGCCGGTCGCGATCACGTCGTCGACGAGGAGCACCCTGTCACCGGGCGTGATCGCATCGACGTGCACCTCGAGGGAGTCGGTGCCGTACTCGAGCGCGTACTCCTGACGGATGGTCCGGTACGGGAGCTTTCCCGGCTTGCGGACCGGCACAAAGCCGGCTCCCAGCTCGAGAGCCACCGGGGCGGCCAGGGTGAATCCCCGTGCCTCGATGCCCGCAACGTGGTTCACCCCCGCGTCGCGGAACGGGTCGGCCATGGCCTTGACCAGGCGCGCGAACGCTTCCTTGTCGGCAAGCACCGGCGTGATGTCCTTGAACACCACCCCGGGCTGCGGGAAATCAGGGATGTCCCTGATGAGGGACCGCAGGTCTTCCACGATCCGAGTCTACGGCGATTCAGGCCTGGTCGGACCCGACCCGCGAGCCGATGGCCCGGCGGATCACGCGGATCCGGCCCTGCTCCACCTCCAGGACGACGCTCTCGTCGTCCATGGAGACGATCCTCCCGACGATGCCGCCGATGGTGCGGACCTGCTGCCCCACCTGGAGCGAGGACACCAGCTCCTGCTGCTCCCTCATCCGTTTGCGCTGCGGGCGGACGATGAGCAGCCAGAAGATGGCGCCCATCACGACGAGGAAGATCAGCGACGAGTAGGGGCTCGCGGCCGGTTGCTCCTGTGCCAGCACGAAAAGGTTCACGTTTCCTCCGTTGAGATGACCGCCCGAGGTTAGGCGCTCGGGGACGATTGCTGCGACACCGCCCGCCGCGCCCTGGCCTCGGCGGCGAAGGCCTCGAACCGGCCCTGCTCGATCGCTGCCCGGGCGGACTCCATGAGCCGGACCAGGTACCAGATGTTGTGGATGGTCACGAGGCGGTACCCGGTCATCTCCTTCACGCCCAGCAGGTGGCGCAGGTACGACCGTGAGTAGCGGGAGCAGGTCGGGCAGCCACACCCCTCCTCGAGGGGACAGCCGTCGGCGGCGAACTCGGCCCGCTTCAGGTTGTAGTCGCCGTCCGCGGTGAGGACCCGGCCGTGGCGTGCGAGCCGGGTGGGGATGACGCAGTCGAACATGTCGGCGCCCCGGGCGATGGCGTCGAGCAGGCCCTCCGGGTCGCCGAGCCCCATGACGTAACGGGGCTTGCCGGCGGGCAGATGCCGGGAGACGACCTCGAGGGCGGCGTTGCGCTCCTCGGCCGACTCCCCCACCGCCAGCCCGCCGATGCCGAACCCGGGGAAACCCATGGCGGCGGTCTCCTCGGCGCTCTCGGCCCGCAGCTCCGGGTCGGCGCCGCCCTGGACGATCCCGAACAGGGCTTGATCGGACCGGTCGTGGGCAGCCAGGCACCGCTCCGCCCAGCGGAGGGTGCGGCGCATCTCCCGCTCCACGACCTCGCGCGGGGAGGGCAGGCCGACGCAGACGTCGAGCGCCATGGCGATGTCGGCGCCGATCTCCTGCTGGATCCGGATCGAGTCCTCGGGGGTCATGGTCACGAAGCGGCCGTCGTAGACGGACCGGAACCTCGCCCCCTCCTCGTCGATCCTGGGGTCCAGGGAGAAGATCTGGAAGCCGCCGGAGTCGGTGAGGACCCCCCGTTCCCACCCCATGAACCCGTGGATGCCGCCCATGTCCCGGATCAGCTCCGATCCCGGCCGGAGCATGAGGTGGTAGGTGTTGGCGAGGATCACCCCGGCGCCGATCGCCTCGAGGTCCTCGCAGTCGACGGTCTTCACGGTCGCCCGGGTGCCGACGGGCATGAACATCGGGGTGCGGAAGCGTCCGTGCGGCGTGTTCAGCCATCCGGTGCGGGCGGCGCCGTCGGCGGCGATCTGCTCCCAGGTGACGGGCGGGTTCGTCGAGTTCAAGGCTGAGGCTCCTTCCTCCCGGCCAGCATCGCGTCCCCGAACGAGAGGAACCGGTACCCCCGCTCCAGGGCGGTCTCGTACGCCTCCCGCCAGCGGTCCCCCATGAACGCGGCGACGAGGACCAGCAGGGTCGAGCCGGGCAGGTGGAAGTTGGTGACAAGGAGGCGAAGGACGGTAATCGGGG
>QGUS01000344.1 GCA_003242515.1 Actinomycetota bacterium | reverse complement strand
ATGTTTTTAAAGGGCAGAAAATGAAAAGGTGGGGTTTGGTACCCGCCGTTGTTTTCGGGGTCGTGCCCAACCTCGGTGCCATCGGCACCTGGGCGCTGGTGTCCACGACCCTCTCCAATCAGCGCATCACCGTGGCCGAGGACGCCACCTGCCTCGCCGGCAAGCGGGTCCGCGGCCCGTTCTCGGCCTACTGCCAGGCCAAGATCATCGAGAAGCACACGCTGGACATCACCGGCGGCCTGACCTACGCCGAGCTGGATCGTGAGGATCCCCGCCGGGCGACGGCGATGAACTCGTCGTTCCTGCAGGCCTCGCTGTTCACCTCGGTCCTGGCGTTCGGGGTGGCCGGGCTGGCCGGCCTGGCCGGCGTGCTGTTCGTGCTCATCGGCCTCGGCATGAGGGACGTCGCCGTCAAGCACGGAGAGATCCCCGCAACGACCTGACAGCAGAGGCGCATCCCGGAACGCGCCTCACTCCTCGCGGGTTCGCCGGCCTCAGGGCCGGCGGACCCGCGTTAGGGTCACACTCATGGGCCAGGTGATCTCCGTCACGGCCACGCCGGTGGGCAACGTGGCCATCTTCACCCTCGATCGCTCCCTCACGGGCCAGGCGCACGTCGTCTACGAGACCCCTCCGGCAAGCGACGACCCTCTCGACCGGCTCGCCCGCCGCATCCTCGCCGACCCGGCGGTGCAGAGCGTCAGCTTCCAGTCGAACGTGGTGACCGTCACCCGCGGCGACACCTGGGACGTGGGCGAGGTGAACACGGTCCGGGACGCGATCTCCACGATGTTCGTCCACTACGGCGCCGACGACCCCGACCACCTTCGGACCATCCACTACAACGCCACCATCACCCACATCCGGGAGCACAACCCGGAGCTGTGGATCCTGCGGGTCCGCCCCGACGAGCCCCGCGAGGGCTACCAACCGGGGCAGTACACGACCCTGGGCCTGGGCTTCTGGGAGCCGCGCGCCGACGAGGCCCCGGAGGAGTTCGACCCGGGCCGGCACGACCGGATGGCGCTTCGCTCCTACTCCGTCTCGTCGTCGATCGTCGACGAGCGGGGCGAGCTGGTGATCCCCCGGGACGATGAGTTCGAGTTCTACATCGTCAAGGTCAGGCCGGGGCAGACGGAGATCCCCGCCCTGACGCCCCGGCTCTTCAACAAGCGCGTCGGGGACCGCCTCTTCATGGGGAGGAAGTTCGCCGGGCACTACACGCTGGAGGGCGTCCGCCCCACCGACAACGTCGTCTTCCTGTCCACGGGCACCGGCGAGGCGCCGCAGAACGCGATGACAGCAGAGCTGCTGCGGCGCGGGCACGAGGGCCGGATCCTCAACGTGGTGTGCGTCCGGTACATGCGTGACCTGGGCTACGTCCACGTCCACCCGCAGGTCGCCGCACGGTGGCCGAACTACCGGTACCACCTGTTCGCCACCCGGGAGCCGGCTGACGGCCGCAAGGTCTACATCCAGGACCTGCTCGCGGACGGGACGATCGAGGAGATGCTCGGGACGCCCCTCGACCCGGCCAGCACCCACTTCTTCCTCTGCGGCAACCCGTCCATGATCGGGCTGCCGACCTGGAACGAGGACGGCACGCTCACCTTCCCCGCAACGCGCGGCGTCGCCCAGATCCTCACCGAGCGCGGCTTCACGCTGGATCACCGCCGAACGCGCGGCAACGTCCACTACGAGGAGTTCTGGGCCGAGCGGAAGGTCGAGGCCTAGGCCCGGGCCACCTGCCGCTCCCGCCGCTGAGCCTCGGCCACGGCGATCGCGGCCATGTTCACCACGTCGCTGACGGAGGCGTCCCGCTGCAGAACGTGGACCGTCCCCGCCAGGTCCCTTATCCAACCCGCCCGCTGCCGGCGATTCGCCGGGCGAAGACCCCGGTGGCCGCCCGCAATCCACAAAAAACATCGCAACGAAAACCACCCGTCAAACACA
>QGUS01000079.1 GCA_003242515.1 Actinomycetota bacterium | reverse complement strand
ACTCACTAGCGCTGTGTGCGACCCTTTCCCCGCCCCAGCCCGCCGGCCCGATCGCCGGGGAGACCCACCCGACGACGACCCCCGGACCCACGATCCCCGGCCCGACCCCGACGGTCCCGCCGACCACGACCACCACCAAGCCGCCACCCATCTGGGACGGCCTGGAGCGTCTCAACGTCGTCCTGCTCGGCGCCGACGCCGGCGTCGGCCGCCGTGGCACGCGCACCGACACGATCGTCGTGGTGAGCATCGACCCGCAGACGGGTCATGTCGCGATGTTCTCGGTGCCCCGGCAGCTCTCCGATCCGCCGCTGCCCAAGGGGATGGGGATCTGGGACTGCGACTGCGTCCCCGACCTGATCACCCACGTTTACTACCACGCCGAGCTCCACCCGGAGGCGTTCCCCGGCCCGAACGAGCCGCCCATCAACGCCATCAAGGCGACGCTGCAGGAGATCTTCGGGATCCCGATCCACTACTACGCCATGGTGACGCTGGAGGGCTTCGTCGGGATCGTCGACGCCCTGGGCGGGGTGACCATCGACGTGCCCAAGACGATCATCGACGAGACCTACCCGCACGAGGACGGGTCGACGGAGTACGTGAAGATCGAGGCCGGCCGCCAGCACCTGGACGGCCACCTGGCCCTGGCGTACTCCCGGATCCGCCGCCACTCCGACGACTTCGCCCGCATGCACCGTCAGCGGTGCGTGCTGGGGGCGATCATCGAGCAGGCGGACCCGTTCAACATCCTGCGCCGGTTCGGTGCCATCACCGATGCGGTGAAGAAGCACGTCTCCACGGACATCCCTGTGGAGAAGCTCGGCGACTTCGTCGACCTGCTGCCCGTGGTGTCCACGGACAACATCGACAGCCTGAGGATCACCCGGGCCGAGTACGCCATCGGCACCGCGCCGGGGAAGGTGTTCTACGACATCGACCGGATCCGGGCCGACGCCCAGGAGATGATGAACGACCCGGAGGCGGCGCGGGCCCGTCTCGGCCTCAACGACCTCGAGGCCACCTGCGACCAGTCGTTCGACTGACCTCCGTCCCTCCGGGACCCGGGGGAGAAATCCCGGAGAAGTGTCACCCAAACCCGCGTCCGGCTCCGTCTCAAGGGCATGATCACCGCCACGGGCGTGATGGACGACGAACAGGTGTACCGGCTCTACGCGCGGGAGCTCACCGAGTATGCGACGACTCTGGTGGGGCCCTTCGATGCCGCGGATGTGGTGACGGAAGCCTGTTTGCGGGCCTTCGGATCGAAGGAATGGCCCCGAGTCACGAACCAGCGGGCGTATCTGTACCGGACGGTGTTCACGGTGGCGAACGACCACCACCGCAGCACCCTGTCCCGGCGACTGCGAGAGATCAGGGCCGCCGAGCGGGTGGAGGTGGCACCGGTGGAGATCGATGTGGACGTGCTGGCGGCCGTGGAGCGGCTGTCGGTGCAACAGCGAGCCGCCGTGTACCTCACCTACTGGGCGGACCTGACCCCGGACGACGTGGCGGAGCGCATGGGCGTCTCCGTCGGTGCCGTGAAGCGGCACCTCGCCCGGGCCCGTAAGAGACTCGGAGAGTGGCTGGCATGACCGACGAGAAGAAGATCGAGGACCTCCTCGCCCGGATGGCGGCGATGACGCCCCAGCCCCCTCCTTTTCCAGAGGAGACCACGACCGTGACCCAGAAGACCCCGACCCCGCGCCGCAGCCCGGCCCTGATCTTCGCCGCCGCGGCGATAGCAGTGGTCGCACTTGCCGTGCCCCTGCTGTTCATGAACGGCGACCGCCAGCCGGTCGGCTCCGGCTCGACGACGACGCTGCCCCAATCCACCACGGTGCCGGAGCCGCAGACCACCGTCACCACGGCGCCGGAGACGACCACGACCGTCCCCGGGGAGACCCCCGAGGTCCTGGCGACCTGGACCGTGTTCCTGGCCCAGGAGGCGTCGGAGCCTGACGGCCGGCCGGCGATCGTGCCCTACACGATCACCGTCACCAAGGACTCCGGCATCCCGTTCGACCGGGTCGACTCGCCCGAGGACCTGCTGGTGAACCTGGAGGACCTCGAGGTCTCCCTGCCCCAGGGCTACTTCTTCACCGCCGTCCCCGATGCCGTGGAGATCGTCGGCAAGAAGTTCGAGCAGACCTCCGGCGGCCTCACCCGGGTCACCCTGGACATGAACGAGGCGTTCCTCCAGGGAACCGGTGACGCCACCCGTGACTACCTGATGCTGGAGCAGCTCGTGTTCACCACGCTGCAGAACGACGTCGACGAGTTGGTCTTCACGGTGGGTGGCAAGGCGGTCACCTCCTTCGGGGCCGAAGGGATCGACCTCTCCGGGCCCCTAGGTGGCCTCGACTTCGCCGACCGGATCAACACGATCATCGTCACCCAGCCCGTCGTCGTCAGCAACGGCACCTACACGGTCCGCGGCATCGCCAACGTGTTCGAGGCGTCCCTGGCCTACCGGGTCGTGGACACCGACATCGACGGCCACGTGATGGCGACCTGCGGAACCGGCTGCTGGGGCGAGTTCGAGATCACCTTCGACGCCCCCGACGGCGGCCTGGCCGACGGTGCGGTGCTCGAGATCTTCGTCCACTCCGCCGAGGACGGGCGCCCGATCAACTTCGTGCGCATCCCGCTCACCCGGGACCAGGTCTTCGAACTGGCGAACTGACACGGATTCCGGGAACGACTCCGCCCGGACGCGAAGGGGCCCGGTCCGCGAGGACCGGGCCCCTTCTCCGTGTCAGGACAGCTCGGGGATCACCCGGGTGGCGAAGAGCTCCAGGCTGGAGGTGTCGTAGGCGATGTCGGCGAAGTTGAGGATCGCGTAGGACATCCCCTCGGCCTCGTACGCCTTGAGCCTCTCCACGACCTGCTCGGGGGTCCCGGTCATGAGCCGGAACTGGTCGACGAACTGGTCGGCCCGCTCCTGCGGCATCACCTTCCCGAGCCGGGACGCGAGCCAGGAGATCTTGTCCTGCGCCTCGGCCTCGGTCTCGCCGAGGAAGGCGCTGAAGATGCCGCTGCGGACGATCCGGTCGTAGTCGGTCCCCAGGTCCTCGCAGTGCTGGCGGAGGATCTCCGACTTGCGCCGGAAGGTCTCGACGTCGCCCCCGAAGTTGGTGTAGTCGGCATGCCGGGCCGCGATGCGGAGGGTCACCTGCTCGCCGCCACCGGCCACCCATACCGGGATGTGGGGCTGCTGGACCGGCTTGGGGTCGCCCAGACCGCCCTCGATCTTGTAGAAGCGGCCCTCGTAGTCCACCTCGTCCTGGGTCCAGAAGGCCTTCATGATCTCGATGCCCTCGCGGAGCATGCGGAGACGGTCCTTGGGCGGGAGGAACTCGTAGCCGTAGCCGTGGTGCTCGTCCTCGTACCACCCGGCGCCGATGCCCATCTCCACGCGCCCGCCCGTGAAGACGTCGATGGTCGCCGCCACCTTGGCCAGGTAGGCCGGCGGCCGGTAGGTGTTGCAGGTGCACATCTGGCCGAGGCGGACCGTGCTGGTGACCGCGCCGAGGGCGGCCATCATCGTCCAGGCCTCGTAGGTGACGTCGGTCACCGGGTCGGGCGTCCCCTCGACCCCCTCACGCTGCTCCTTCCACCAGCCCGGGGGCCAGTTGTGGAAGTGGTCGTAGACCCAGAGGCTCTCGAAGCCGCTCCTCTCGATGAGCTTGGCCCGGTCCTCGATGATCCGCCAGTGGTCCGACTTCGGGATCTCCATGAGATCCCATCGCCATCCCTGCGGCACGAACGCTCCGAAACGCATGGGCACGACCTTATATCCGTGCCCGCCCGAGCGGGACGGCCCGGTTCAATGTTGCGCTGCCGCCGCAATAACCTCCGCTGGCCGTCCTTTCGTGAAGGAGTCTTCGGTGTTCTCTCGTCTTGGTCGCTGGTGTTTCCGCAACCGCGGGAAGGTCGTGATCCTCTGGCTCGCCGCCATCGTGGCCATAGGCGGCATCTCGTCGGCGCTGGGCACCGACTACTCCACGGAGCTCAGCGTCCCCGGCGACATCGAGAGCGCCAGGGGACTCCAGGTGCTCGACGAGCACTTCGACGGCGAGTCGATGCTCACCGTCGGCAACATCGTCTTCTACTCCGAGCGGGGCATCGACGACCCGGAGATCCGGGCCGCCATCGTCGGGATGCTCGACGAGGTCTCCAGGATCGAGGGGCTGAGCGTCACCAGCCCGTTCTCGCCGGAGGGAGCCCAGCAGATCGCCATGACCGGCCCCAAGGCCGGGAAGATCGCCTTCGCCAACCTGGCACTCGAGGAGGACGTCTCCTGGGAGGACGCCGGGGAGATCTCGGCGAGGATCCGTGAGGCGATCCCCGAGGTCGAGGGGCTCCAGGTCGAGATCGGCGGCCAGTCGTTCGCGGAGTTCGACGTCCCCTCGTCCGAGGCCCTCGGCCTCGCCTTCGCCATCGTGGTCCTCATCCTCGCCTTCGGCTCGGTGCTCGCCATGGGCCTGCCGATCGGCGTGGCGCTGGCCGGCATCGGCGTCGGCGTGCTGCTGACCCAGGTGCTCTCGCAGGTCATGTCGATCCCCGACTTCGCCCCCACCGTGGCCGTCATGCTCGGCATGGGCGTCGGCATCGACTACGCGCTCTTCATCGTCACCCGGTTCCGGGAGAACCTGGCCGCGGGCCACGACTACGAGGAGGCGACCGTCATCGCCATCGACACCGCCGGCCGGGCCGTCACCTTCGCCGGCACCACGGTGGTGATCTCGCTGCTCGGCATGCTCCTGATGAACCTCAAGTTCGTCTCCGGCATCGCCGTTTCCGCCGCGGTCGCCGTGGCGGTCACCGCCGTCGCCTCGCTCACCCTCCTCCCGGCGCTGCTCGGCTTCGCCAACCACCGGGTGGAGATCACCCGCTGGCGCGGGCTCCTCGCCGCCGGTTTCGCGGCGGCAGCTCTCGCCGGCTTCGCCCTCGAGTGGAACTGGCTGCTCGCCGGTGGCGCCGTCGCCGCCGCGCTGGCCCTCCTCCTCGGCTTCGCCGTCGCCCCGCTCCGCCGCGAGGTGCCCCGCCGCAAGGCGAAGCCGCTCCACGACACGATCCCGTTCCGGTGGAGCCGCTACATCCAGCGCCACCCCTGGCTGATGACCCTGCTGGGCGCGGCGATCCTGGTCGCCCTGGCGCTGCCGATGTTCAGCATCCGCCTGGCCTTCTCCGACGAGGGCAACTACCCGCCCGAGTCGACGACCCGCAAGGCCTACGACCTCCTGGCCGAGGGATTCGGCCCCGGCTTCAACGGGCCGCTGCTGCTCGCCGCCGAGCTGAACGGAATCCCCGACCCGGAGCAGCTGATGGGGGTCACGGCCGCCCTGTCCGCGGACGAGGGCGTGGCTCTCGCCTCCCCGCCGATCCCGAACTCGATGACCGCCCCGACCGCGGTGCTCTGGCAGGTCATCCCGACCACCGCGCCGCAGGACGAAGAGACCACCGACCTGGTGCACCGTCTCCGGGACGAGGTGCTGCCGGCGGCCACGGAGGGCTCGGGCCTGGAGGTGTTCGTCTCCGGCCAGGTCGCCCTGGGCATCGACTTCTCCGACTACCTGACCGGCCGCATGCCTGTCTTCATGGCGATGGTGCTCGGCCTGTCCTTCCTGCTGCTGATGATCGTGTTCCGGTCGCTGCTGGTCCCGGTGAAGGCCGTGATCATGAACCTGCTGGCGATCGGCGCCTCCTACGGCGTGGTCACCGCGATCTTCCAGTGGGGCTGGCTGGGCGGTCTGCTCGGGCTGGAGCCGGCGCCGATCGAGCCGTTCGTGCCGATGATGATGTTCGCCGTCGTCTTCGGCCTCTCCATGGACTACGAGGTCTTCCTCCTGTCACGGATCCGCGAGGAGTGGCTCCGGCGCGGCGACGCCCACGTGTCGGTGGCCGACGGCCTCGCCGCCACCGCACGGGTGATCTCGGCGGCCGCGGCGATCATGGTGGTGGTGTTCGGCTCGTTCATCCTCGAGTCCGACCGCATCATCAAGCTGTTCGGCGTCGGGCTCGCCACCGCCGTGTTCCTCGACGCCACCGTGGTCCGGCTGCTGCTGGTCCCGGCGACCATGGAGCTGTTGGGGAACGTGAACTGGTGGCTGCCCCGCTGGCTGGACCGGATCCTCCCGCGGATCGACGTGGAGGGCCACGGTTCCGAACAGCCGGCCTGAGGTTGCCCCGGCCGCGTGACGGTCGACTCCTAGCCTTCGGGGCATGGAAGTCGCCCTCGACCTCGCGCTGATCTTCGTCCTCCGGACCCTGGACGTGGGCATGGCCACGGTCCGGATCGTCCTCCTGTCCCGCGGCAAGAAGGGGACGGCGACCGCGATCGGCTTCTTCGAGTGCCTCATCTGGGTGATCGCGGTGTCCCGCGTCATGGAGGGCCTCGACGACCCGCTCCGCATGGTGGCCTTCGCCGCCGGCTTCGCCTCGGGCACCTACTTCGGGTCGCTGGTGGAGGAGTGGCTCGCCATCGGCCAGACCCTGATCCGCATCATCACACCGAGCGACGGGCCCTCCGTCGCCCCCGCCATCCACGATGCGGGGTTCGGGGCGACCGTCCTCAACGGCGACGGGCGCGACGGCGACGTCCGGGTCTGCTTCACCGTGGTCCCGCGCAAGCGGGTCGACGACGTCCTGCGGATCGTCCACTCCATCGCCCCGGGCGCCTACCTGACCATCGAGGACACGGCCACACCCGACTGGCACCAGCGGATCGAGCGGGCCGTCCGACGATAGGAGGCATCAGATGAGCACGCCGTTCGAGATCTCCGACCGCCTCGTCGACGAGATGGCGAGGGCCAACCCCATCCTGGGCACCTTCTGGGGAGTCGAGGGGGTGGACCACGGCTCGTGGGGGCGCGCCCTCTCCCTGGAGGGCCTGGCCGGGGTCGCCGACATCGCCCGCCGCTACCGCGACGAGCTCCGCCCGCACCTCGACCATCCGGACCCGGCGCAGCGGCTCGCCGCGGTGGCGGTGTCCTCCGAGCTGGACGCATTGATCGCCGACTACGAGATCGGAGCCCACTTCCGGCAGCTGAGGCACCTCGGCGGCCTGATGACCTTCGTCCGCAACGTCTTCGACGTCATGCCGACGGACACCCCCGAGCAGGCCGGGGCCATCGCCCGCCGGCTCGATGGCCTCGAGGGCGCCCTCGCCGACGCCCGGGTCACGGCCGCCGCCGGCATGGAGGCCGGGATCATGG
>QGUS01000078.1 GCA_003242515.1 Actinomycetota bacterium | reverse complement strand
CTGGGCATCCACGACCAGGGTCTCCATTGTACTGGCCCCCCCCGGCTGGCCCGCCGGGTCTGGGGGCGGGCCCTGGGGCGGGGCTACCGGGTCCGCCCGGTGGCCCCCGGGGGCCTGGTGTCGGTGCGGGGGGTGAGGATGCAGGCGCCCGCGGCCGCCGCGCTCGACGCCCTGCTCTCCGAGGCACGGGCCGCCGGGCTCGGCTTCGTCGCCTCGTCCGCCTACCGGTCGCCCGACACGCAGCGGAGCACCTTCCTCTCCCACCTCCCGGGCTCGTCCGACGAGGCCATCGACGCCACGCTCCGCTGGTACTCGATCCCCGGCACCTCCAAGCATCACGGCGGCTATGCGGTCGACTTCCGCTACCCGAACGGCACCTTCGGCGAGTTCCGGTCCACCACCGCCCACGCCTGGCTGTCCGAGGACAACTTCGCCCGTCCGAAGCGACACGGCTTCGTCCCGTCCTACCCGGACGACGTGGAGAACCAGGGACCCAACCCGGAGCCCTGGGAGTACGTCTGGGTGGGCACCGACCTGATCCTCTGCGGGGCGCACCAGGAGGTGGCGCCGGTGTTCGGCCCGGCCGCCGCCCTCACCCGTGACCTGGCCCGCTGCCCGGGCGGCCAGACGCCGGTCCAGGTTCCCGACTGGCTCCGGGCGGAGTGAGGGTTCAGGGCCTCAACACATAGAACGCCGAGAACCGATTGGCGATCTGATCGAGGGGCTCGAAGGACGAGAAGCCCGCCTCGCAGGCCATCTGCTCGGCCGCCTCACGGCCCCATGCGGTGCCCAGGCCGGCGCCGTCGGCGGCGAGCGACTGCGTCATGCAGTGGAGCAGCGAGATGCCGTAGTTGATCACCGCGTTGTCGCCGGTGTTCCGGTCGAGGTCCGACGACATGTTCGGCTCCATCATCAGGTAGACGCCGCCCGGCCGGAGCGCCTCCCGGATGTGGCGCAGCGCCGCCGCCGGGTCGGCCAGGTCGTGGACCACGTCAAAGGTGGTGATCAGGTCGTAGCTGCCCTCGAACTCCGTGGCTCCGGCGCGGACCAGGTCCAGGTTGCCGATGCCGGCGGCCCGCTCCCGGGCGACGGCCAGGGCACGCTCGGAGACGTCGAAACCGGTGAAACGGGAGGCGGGGTAGGCGCGGGCCATGGTGATCACGGCCGTCCCCGTGCCGCAGCCGACGTCGGCGACGTCGATGCCGGACTCCAGACGCTCCACCAGGCCCTCCACGGCAGGCAGCCACTTCCGGGTGAGGAGGATCCGCTGCGACGGGCCGTTGGCCCGGTCCAGGCCGCGGAGCATCCCCTCGGCGAACTCGTCGAAGGGGACACCACCACCCTCCCTGGCGGCCCGGGCGACCCGGTCGATCACCTCGTATGCGGCGGGGAGCATGTCGAACCAGCCGCCCATGAAATAGGGACTGTCGGCGTCGGCGACGAACAGGGCGTGCTCGGGTGGCAGGGTGAACCGGCCGTCCTCGTGCTCCAGCACCCCGACGGCGGTGAGGCCGGCGAGGATCTCCTCCGTGTACCGCCGGTCGAGCCCGGCGCCGGCGGCGATCTCGGCGACGGTGCCGCCGCCGTTCTCGCCGAGCCAGGCCAGCAGCCCGCAGCGGTCGGCGACGGCCAGGATGCCGATGGCCGCCGATCCCGCCGCCATGCCGACGAACCGGTCGAAGAACGCCTCGATGCGCGCCCGGTCGGTCATGCTGGCTCCGCGGTGTCTCCGGACCGGATGGTGAGCCACACCAGGTCGGTTCCGGGGCGGTAGGGGAGGTGCGCCGGGTCCGGAGCGTCGAGGACCACCAGGTCGCCGGTTGCGCCGGGCCGGATGATCCCCCGGTCGGGCATCTCCAGCGCGAGGGCGCCGCCCCTCGTCGCCGCCCATATCGCCTGCTCCACGGTGAGCCCCATCTGGACCACGGCCAGGGAGATGATCGGCGCCATGGACTCGAAGTAGGAGGTGCCGGGGTTGCAGTCGGTGGCGATCGCCACCACGCACCCGGCCTCCCAGAGCATCGGGCCGGGGGCCTGGGGCGAGCGGAGCATGTAGGAGGCGCCGGGGCACAGGACGGCGGCGACTCCGGCCGCGGCCAGGGCCGCGGCGTCCTCGGGCGTCGCCCGGTCGAGGTGGTCGGCGGACACGGCTCCCAGCTCCGCGGCGAGGAGGGCGCCGCCGGAGCGGGTTAGCTGCTCGGCGTGGACGCGGGCCCTCATCCCGTGGGTCGCCGCGGTGGCGAGAATCTCCCTGGCCTCGTCGACCGTGAATGCCCCGTCCTCGACGAAGACGTCGCAGTAGTCGGCCAGCCCGGCCACCGCCGGGATCATCTCGCCCACCAGCAGGTCCAGGTAGGCGTCCCGGTCCATCCCCTCGGGGACGGCGTGAGCGCCGAGGAAGGTGGTGCGGACGGGGATCCCGAGCTCCTCGCCGACCCTCCGGGCCACCCGGAGCAGCCGTGTCTCGGTCCCGGTGTCCAGCCCGTAGCCCGACTTGATCTCCACAGCGGTGGTGCCGGCGGCCGCCATCCGGCGGAGCCGCTCCGCCGCCAGTTCGAACAGCTCGTCCTCGGACTCCTGGCGGGTGGCCCGCACCGTCGACCTGATGCCCCCACCGGAGGCGGCGATGGAGCGGTAGTCCTCGCCGGCCATCTTGCGGCGGAACTCGTCGGAGCGGTCGCCGGCGAAGACGAGGTGGGTGTGGGCGTCCACGAACCCGGGGATCACCGCCCGGCCCCCGCAGTCGAGGACGGTGCGGTCTCCGGCCTCCGGGGCGTCGGACGCGGGGCCCGCCCAGCTCACCCGGCCGTCGTCGACGACCACCACGGCGTCACGGACGGAGTCTCCGTCGTTGGTGGTCAGGTGGCCGATCCCGGTGACGAACAGCCCGGTCACTCGGCCTCCAGCTCCCCCGCTTCGATCATCCGCGCCACCGCCTCGATGTCCGCCGACAGGGGCCGGTCCGCGGTCAGGGAAGGCACCACCGAGCGGACCTTCTCCACGAGCGCGGCGGTCCCCGGCGCGGGCTTCAGCGGGCGGCGGTACTCGATCCCCTGGACGGCGCACAGGATCTCCACGGCGAGGACCCGGCGGACGTTGTCGATCACCTGGAACAGCTTCCGCCCGGCGCCCCAGCCCATGGACACGTGGTCCTCCTGCATCCCTGAGGTCGGCACCGAGTCGACGGATGCCGGGTGGGCCAGCACCCGGTTCTCGGCCACCAGGGCCGCCTGCGTGTACTGGGCGATCATGAACCCGGAGTTCACGCCCGGGTCGGGGGCGAGGAAGGCCGGGAGGCCCTGGGAGCGGGTCGGGTCGAGGATCCGGTCGGTCCGCCGCTCCGAGATCGACGCCAGCTCCGATACGGCGATGGCGGCAAAGTCGAGCGCGAACGCCAGGGGCTGCCCGTGGAAGTTCCCCGCTGAGATCACCTCGCCGGACTCCGGGAAGACGATCGGGTTGTCCACGACCGACGACATCTCCCGGCGCAGCACCGCCTCCAGGTGGTCGAGGGTGTCGGACACCGCGCCATGGACCTGGGGGGCGCAGCGGAGGGAGTAGGCGTCCTGGACTGCGTGGTGGAAGTCGTCGGCGTGCGAGGCGCCGATCTCGGAGCCGTCGATGAGACGGGCGATCCGGCGGGCGGAAGCGGCCTGTCCCGGATGGGGACGGAGCTCCTGGACCCGGGGGTCGAACGGCCGTGCCGAGCCCAACAGCGCTTCGACGGTGAGGGCGCAGGCGGCGTCGGCGGCGCGCAGCAGCCGGCGGCAGCGGTCCAGGGCGATGGCGCCCATGGCGGTCATCCCCTCCGTGCCGTTGAGGAGGCTGAGGCCCTCCTTGGTCTCCAGGCGAAGCGGCTCCAACCCGGACTCCGCAGTCGGCACCACCCTCCCGTCCACCGTCACGAAGCCCTCGCCGATCACGGGGAGGGCCAGGTGGGCGAAGGGCGCCAGGTCGCCCGAGGCACCGACGGATCCCTGCGAGGGCACCACCGGGAGGATGTCCCGGTCGAGCATCTCGAGCAGCTTGCGGACGACCACGCCTCTCACGCCGGAGTGGCCCTGGGAGAGGGTCCGGGCGCGCAGGAGAAGCATGGCCCGCACCACCTCGTCGGGGAGCGGGTCGCCGACGCCGGTGGCATGCGAGCGGACCAGGTTCACCTGCAGGGTCTCGGTCTCCTCCCGGCCGATGTTCGTGTTGGCCAGTGCGCCAAAGCCGGTGGTGATCCCGTACACGACCTGTCCCGAGTCGACCGCCCGCTCCACGACCTGCCGGGCCGGGGCCAGCCTCTCGTCGAGGTCGGGGGAGGGTGCGACCCGGAGCCGGCGTCGGGCCACGGCCACGACCTGGTCGGGAGTGAGCGGTCCGCCGTCGATGATCAGCGTGTCCACGCCCAGGACGGTACCTTGCCGGCCATGGCGACGGTCCACAGGATCAGGTACAGCGATGCGGACCCGCAGGGGATCGCGTTCAACGGGAACTACACCCGCTACTGGGACGACGCCCTGACGGACTGGCTCTGGGATGCGGGCTTCACCGGGGAGCACCTGGGCGTCGGGGCGGAGATGGTGACGGCCCACATCGAGATCGACTTCCGGTCATCGGCCCGGCTCGGCGACGTGATCGTGACGGAGCCCTCCGTGGAGCGGATCGGGAACACCTCGATGACGGTGGCGCTGCGCACGACCCGGCAGTCCGACGGCGAGTTGATCGCCGAAGGGCGGGAGGTGATCGTGTTCGTCGACCCCGAGACGTTCCGGCCGGTGCCGGTGCCCGAGGAGATCCGTACCAGGCTGGGCTGAGGGAATCCTGGAGAGACGGAAAGGGTTGGAACCTGTATGAACGACCTCCGTCAGTACCTCGACGATCCGGCGACCTCCTTCGCCGTCGTCGGCGCCACCGACACGCCCGGGAAGTACGGCGGCCGCATCTACCGGGACCTCAAGGGCAAGGGCTTCAAGGTCTTCGCCGTCAACCCGCGTCGCGAGACGGTCGACGGCGACCCGGCGTATGCGTCGCTGAAGGACCTTCCCGAGGAACCGACCATGGCCGTCCTGGTGGTCCCGGCCCGGGTGGGCCTGTCCGTGATCGACGACGCCGTCGAGATCGGCCTGGAGAACATCTGGGTGCAGCCGGGCGCCGAGTCGGAAGAGCTCATGGCCAAGCTCGACGCGAAGGGTCTGTCCTGGATCGGCAACGGCCCCTGCGTGATGGTGGAGACGAGGCGGATCGCGTAGCGGTCCGATCCTGATCCGCTCACCAAGGCAGCGGGCCGCAGAGGTGCGGTGACCCCGGTAAACCAACCCCCTTCTCCCATCGTCTGCGGTGTTGGGGGACGGGCCTAGATCCTCTCCCGGAACAGCTCCCGGGAGATGATGTTCCGCTGGATCTCCGACGTCCCCTCGTAGATCCGCAGCGCCCGCACCTCCTCGTACAGGTGGGCCAGGGTGTGGTCCGACTCCAGCGCCCGGGCTCCGAGGACCTGGATCGCCACGTCCACCGCCTTCTGGGCCATCTCCGTGGCGAACAGCTTCGCCATCGCCGACCGGCCGGTCAGCGTCTCCCGGTCGCCGGCGTCATAGGTGTCCGCGGCCTGTTCGACCAGAAGCGCGGCCGCCTCGATCCGGGTCCGCACGTCCGCCAGCTGGTGTGAGATCCCCTGGAAGGACGCGATCGGCGACCCGAAGGCCTCCCGTTCCCGGGCGTGCTCGACGGCGATCCTGAGGGCGGTCTCCGCCATCCCGACGGCTGCTGCGCCCACCGAAGGGCGGAACAGGTCGAGAGTCGCCATGGCCACCCGGAACCCCGCGTCGACCTCGCCGAGCAGCTGCCCCGGGCCGACATGGGTGCCGTCGAAGACCCACCGGCCGATGGGGTGCGGGGATATGAGCTGGATAGGCTCGCCCGGCACGCCATCCATGGGCACCACGAACGCCGTCACACCCCTCGAGCCCTGGTCCGAGGTCCGGGCGAACACCGTCGCCACGTCTGCCTCCGGGGCGTTGGAGATGAAGACCTTCTCCCCGTGGAGACGCCAGCCATCGCCGTCACGCTCCGCGCGGGTGGCGATGGCGGCGGCGTCGGACCCGGCACCCGGCTCGGTGAGGGCGAAGGCGGCGACGAGCTCGCCGGAGCGGATCCCGGGCAGCCAGCGCTCCTTCGCTTCCTCCGACCCGAACAGGAGGATGGGGACGGAGCCCAGGCCCTGCACGGCGAAAGCCGTCTCCGCCTCGGGGCAGGACCGGGCCAGCCCGCGGCGGATGGCGCACAGCTCCCGGGCCGTGACCCCGTCGGGGGAGAGGACCCGGTCGAACAGACCGGCCGCGCCGATGGCCGCGACCAGCTCCCGGTTGAGCCGGGCGGGCTCACCCCGGGCCGCCACCTCCGCCAGATCACGGCCGAGTGCCTCGGCCCTCGCCACCGTGTCGTCCATGGGCGGCAACTTAGCCGGGCGCGGGCGGCCCGTCCGGCCCGCATGGCGCGCACCTCGTCGTGTAGTCATCGCTCGCCCGCGTGAACGACGGAAAGGGGCGGGACATGGCAGATGGAGTACGACTGCTCCTGCGCGGGGCGCTCGTGATCTTCGTGATCACCGTGGTCATCGGGATCCTCAACGGGCCGGACCTCTGGGACGTGCCCCACGACATCCTCATGACCCACGTCCGCTCCGGGATCCTGGGCTGGATCACGCTCGGCGTGTTCGGCGCGGCCGGGTTCATGCTCGCCCCGCCGGGGGAGAGCATCAGGCCCATGGCCGCGTTCGGCGTCGTGGCCATGACCGCCTACATCCTCGCCTTCGGATCGGTGGAGCTCACCAAGGGCACTTCGATCCAGCGTCCGATCGGGGGCACTCTCGCCCTGATCTCGATCACCTGGTTCTTCGTCTGGGCGGTGCGGGCCAAGAAGGGGAAGCCCTACACGGTGGCGGACTTCGGGATCGTGCTGGCCCTCGGGTTCCTCCTCTTCGGGGCGATCCTGGCCTGCTCCTCGGCCTCCAGCTGGGCGGGGTGGCGATCGTGCCGCAGGGACGGGTCGATGCCCTGTACGCCTCCCATCCCAGCGCCATGGTCATCGGCTACGTGATCCTCGCCGGTGCGGCGCTGATCGAGTGGCTGATCCAGGACCGGCCCCGCTCCCTCTCCGAATCGCGGGCCGGGATGATCCAGATGCTCCTGCTGGTGCTCGGGGGAGCGGTCACGGGGGGTGTCTCTTAAAAAAATCT
>QGUS01000343.1 GCA_003242515.1 Actinomycetota bacterium | reverse complement strand
CCCCTCTCAGGCTCTGGTGGCTACGGCTCCGTCCCTCCGGTCCCTGCGCTCCCGCTGCCGCTCCAGGTGCTCGAACACGGCCTGCTTCAGCCGCGGAGTGACGCCCATGGAGCCGATGCCCTGGACGTTGGAGTGGCCCCGGATGGGGAGCAGGCCGGCCCTGGGGCGGCCGAGCATCCCGCGCATCATCGCCAGGTTGGCGATGGCACGGACGTTGCCCACCCCGTGGGTGTGGTGGGTCACCCCCATCGCCCAGGCGAAGACGGCGTTGGGTGCCCGGCAGTAGAGGTCGGCGACCCGCTCGATCTCGGCCCGCGGGACGCCGGAGCCCTCGACGATCTCTTCCCAGCTGGCCGCCTCGATCGAGGCCCGGAACTCCTCGTAGCCCTCGGCGCGGGTGGAGACGAAGGCCTCGTCGACGGCGCCGTTCTCCAGGACGCGCTTGGCGAGGCCCGTCAGCAGCGCGATGTCGCCGCCGATGTGCGGCTGCAGGTACTCGTCGGCGACCCTGGTGCCGAAGAGGAGGCTGGTCGGGGAGGAGGGCACGCGGAAACGGACCAGGCCCAGCTCCTTGAGCGGGTTGATCACCACCACCTTCGCCCCGCGGCGCTTGATGCGGTTGATGGTCGACATGAGGCGCGGGTGGTTCGACGCCGGGTTGGCCCCGATGAGGAACAGGACGTCGTCCTCGCCGAGGCCCTCCATGTCGTCCAGCACGATCGTGGCGGTGCCCGAGCCCGTCACCGAGGAGAGAGCGACGCCGGACGCCTGATGGCAGTAGTAGGAGCAGTTGTTGACGTTGTTGGTGCCGTACACGCGGGCCAGCACCTGGAGCAGGAAGGCGGCCTCGTTGGAGGACCGGCCGCTCATGTAGAAGAAGGTCTCCCGCGGGTCGGTGGCGATGAGCTTCCTGGTGATGCGGTGGAGCGCCTCGTCCCACGAGATGGGGCGGTAGCGTTGGTCCAGCGGCCCGGCGTACATCGGTTTGGTGATCCGCCCCATCGCCTCCAGCTCACGCGAGGTGAGCCGGCCCATCGCCTCGAGGTCGAAGTTCTCCCAGAAGGCGTCCTTGATGGCCCCGGCCATGTCGGCGGTCATCGCCTGGATGGACTTCTTGCAGACCTCGGGGAAGTGGCCGGCCTCGTTGACCATCCCGCCCAGCTGGCCGCCCATACCCAGGGCACAGGTCTTGCAGGCGTTCCTGGAGCGCAGCGCTCGATACGTGGCCCGAATGCCTCCGGCCTTCCGGGCCGCCCTGACCGAGTAGACGATGGCGTGGATGCCGCCGCCGGCCTTGGGTCGCCTCACGGTCGGGAAGGCTACTCCGCGGGTCACTGGCGGAACCGGGAAGGCGCCAGGATCTTCGGGTCGACCTGAGCCTCCCTGAGCGGGGCGGCGAGGTCCGTCCCGGTGGCCAGCGAGGCCAGGAGCGACCCGTAGGCGGGGGAGGTGGCGATCCCGATCCCGCCCAGCCCGACCAGCCAGAAGAACCCCGGGGCCGTTGGCTCCTCTCCGATCACCAGCTCGCCGTCGGGGGCGAACGTGCGCAGACCCGTCCACTGCGAGTTCACGGTCCTGACGCCGAGTGTCGTGAACTGGTTGATTCGCTCGATGGCGAGGGCGACGTCCTCCATCCGGGGGCGGGGGTCGCCGGGCTCGTCCGGCTCCTCCTCGGCCAGGGAGCAGAGGATCTGCTCGCCGTCGGGCTTGAAGTAGAAGAGGTGGTCGGCGTCGATGACGAACGGCCAGGAGCCGTAGTCTGCGCTCCCGGGGACCATGAACGCCGTCCTGCGCCGCGGCTCCAGGCCTACCGGCGCGATGCCGGCCAGGGCCGCCACCCGGTCGCCCCAGGCCCCCGCGGCATCGACCACGGCTCCAGCGTGGTAGGTGGTGCCGCCGGCGACCACCTCCCAACCCGAGCCCGAGCGGCGGATCTCCGTGACGGGTGCACGGGTGACGATCTTCGCTCCGTGCCGCCGGG
>QGUS01000077.1 GCA_003242515.1 Actinomycetota bacterium | reverse complement strand
CCGTGGGCGCTGCAGGAGCCGAGCCCCAGGGAGAACGCGAGGACCGCCGCGCTACGCCGCATGCTCGGGGAGCCTTCCTGTCTGCATCACCTTCGTCCGCCTCTCCGGGTCGCCGAGGTCGAGATGTTTCCAGAGCCAGGCCAGGTAGCCCAAGCCGACCGCCTCGCCCAACCACCGCCAGACGTCGCTCGTCGCCCGGGCCCAGGCCGCCGGCCAGAACGGGGCCTCACCGGACGGGAAGTCCCCGAAGAACGGCCAGAAGAACACCTCCTGGGTCATCCACATCCCGTCGAGGAGCAGGTGGAACAGCCATCCCACTCCCACGGCCATGAAGGCGCGGCGCCTCCTCCCCCGCCTGGTGAGCATGAGCACCCCGACCATGTAGGCGGTGGGCAGGAGCAGCGTGTGCGCCCACAGCTCGGATGCGGAGTACTCGGTGAGACCGAAGGTGCCGAGGGGGATGTCGATCAGGTCGGGCAGGACCGCACCGAGGAAGAGGAACCGAATGTCGACCTTCGGGTCGCGGAAGATCCAGCGGAACAGCCAGAGCGTCGCGCCGAGGTGCCAGAAGACCATTCAGGCGACGAGGATCCGGCGGCAGTGGACACACCGCGGCAGCTCCTCGGAGAACGCCTCCTCGCGCTCCGACGGTGACAGCGACATGTGGCACCCGCCGCAGACCCCGTGCTCGAAGGCGGCGATGGCGACGCCCTCCTTGGTTCGCCGCAGCTCCTCGTAGAGCCCGACCAGGTGCGCCGGGACCGGGACGAGCGCCTCCTTCTTGCGCTCCTCCTTGCGGGTCAGCTCGGCGTCGATCTGCTTCCACTCCTGGCGGATGATCCCGTCGAGCCGGCTCAGCTCCTCACGGGCCTCGTCGAGCTGCTTCTGCAGTGCGGCGACCTCCTCCCGGGCGGGGTCGAGCTGGTCGAGCAGCGAGAGGACCCGCGTCTCCATGGCCTCGCGCTGCCCCCGGAGGCTCTCCACCTCGAGACGCATGTACTCGGTCTCCTTGCCGCTCATGCCACCGGCGAAGAGCCGGGTCTCGTGCTCCTGCAGCTTCGCCTCCAGGATGGAGAGCTCGCCCTCTGCCTTGTCCACCTGGCGCTCCAGGTCGCGCAGCTGCTCGGCGGCCTCGCCATGACGCGCCTCGAGCGTCTGGATCAGCTCGTGCGTCTTCCGGTATTCCGCGAGCTCGGGGAGGGACTGGCGACGGTCGAGGAGGCGATCGATCTCGAGGTCGATCTTCTGGACTTCGAGGAGGTCGTAGAGACCGGAGATGGTCATGGGTGGAGCGTAGTGAGGCCCCAGGTCCTGGGGTCCAGACCGGTCAGGTCGAGTACCTCGATGCCCTCGATCGCGGTCACGAACTGGACGAGGGACCGCATCCCGGGCCGCTCGGTGGCCGTGTGCCCGGGGTCGACGATCGCCAGGCCGAGGTCGAGGGCCCGGACGGCGCCGTGATGCGAGACGTCTCCCGTCACCAGGGCGTCTGCCACGTCTGCGGCCTGCTCGATGAACGACGAGCCGGACCCGGGGACGACGGCGACCCTCTCGATCCTCCGGTCCGGTTCGCCATGGACCCTCAGGCCGTCGGCTCCGAACAGGCGGACGGCGTGTGATGCCAGGTCGGCGAGGGTGCCGTCGAAGGCGCCGCTCCTCCCGATGGCCGGCTCGTCCGGGTCGGCGCCGAAGGGGTCCGCCGGATCGAGACCCAGGGCGGACGCCAGCGAGTCGGCAGCCCCTCCCGGGGCGGCGTCGAAGTCGGTGTGGGTGACCAGCAGCGCCACCCCTGCCCGTACCAGCCGGTAGGCGCGGGCCTCGGCGGACCGCCCGGCGACGATGCGGCGGGTCGGGGTGAAGAGCAGCGGGTGGTAGGAGACGAGCAGGTCCGGCCCTTCCTCCTCCACCCTGGCGACCACGGCCTCGGTGACCTCGTGACAGACGGCCACCCGCTCCACCCCGGCCTTCGGGTCCCCGAGCTGCAGACCCACCGGGTCCCAGCCCGCGGCGTTCTCGGGTCGGGTGCGTGCAGCCATCTCGGCCACGATCTCGGCGACCGTCCTCACGGGAGGCATCGTATCCGTGTCGGTCGGCGCCGACCTCAGACCCGCGGTTGCAGCGCCCGGGCCCGGACGAGGTTCTGGAGGAACGGGAGCACGTCTGCCTGCGACTCGAGGCGCAAGACCGCCCTGGTCTCCCCCTCACCCACCTTGATCCCGATGTCGTTGGGTCCCAGGACGGCGAAGGCGTCCTCGTCGGTGAGGTCGTCACCCAGGTAGCAGGTGAGGTCGGGGTGGAGCCTCTCCATCAGCTGCCGGACGGCGTCTCCCTTGTCCCTGCGGCTCACCGTGAGCTCGACCACCTTCTTCCCGGCCAGCACCCTGACTCGGGGAAGTCGCGCCGGCCCCAGCATCACCTGCTCCACCAGGGAGGCCTCGTCGCCTTCGAACTGCCGGTAGTGGAGGGCGACCGAGGCAGGCTTGATCTCCACCAGCGACCCGGGGTGGGCCGCGGCGATGTCCTCGATCCAGCTGCGCATCTCGTCGAGCAGATGCCGGTCGTCCTCGTCGACCGGAGGGTCGGCGCCCTCCCACTCCGAGCCGTGGCCGCCGACCAGCTCGATCCCCGGAACCGGGAACAGGTCCTCCAGCTGGGACCGGGGCCGGCCCGAGACCACGGCGACGTGGGTCCCGTCCACGCCTGTCAGCTGCTCCAGCACCGTCAGGGTCTCCCGGTTGGGACGGGCCAGCGACGGGTGGTCGGTGATCGGCACGAGCGTGCCGTCGCAGTCCAGCACCACGAGCAGCGTGGCGGCAGACGCCAGCGCGGCGGCGGCCTGCTCCGGTGTCATTCCTCCACCAACATCGAGAGGCACTTCTCTGCCCAGTCGAAGACGTCGGACGAGGTGACGACCCTCCGCAGTGCCCGCATCCGGCGGCGTTGCTCTGCCTCGTCCATCTCCAGGGCGCGGACGAGGGTGGCTGCCATCTGGTCGACGTCGTGGGGGTTGACCAGCAGCGCCTGGCCGAGCTGCTCGGAGGCGCCGGCGAACTCCGACAGGATCAGGACGCCCGTCTCGTCGACCCGCGACACCACGTACTCCTTGGCGACGAGGTTCATACCGTCCCGCAGGGGCGTCACCATCATCACGTCGGCGGCCAGGTACGCCCCGACGAGGTCCTCGGGGTCGACCGACCGGTACAGGTAGTGGACGGCCGGGCGCCCCGCCCGGGCGTTCTCGCCGTTGATCTGACCGACGAGGCGCTCCACCTCCTCACGCGTCTCCTGGTAGAGCGGAACTGCCTCGCGGCTGGGGACGGCGATCTGGAGGAACTGGACGTCTTCGGGACCGAGCGACTCCCGCTCCAGCACGGTCTGGAAGGCCCGGAGGCGCACGTCGATCCCCTTGGTGTAGTCGAGCCGGTCGACGCCGAGCACCAGCTTGCGTGGGTTGCCGGTGTGGCGGCGGAGGTCGCCGGCGATCCGGCGGACCTCGTCGCTCGTGGCGAGGGCATGGAACCCGGCGACGTCGATCCCGATCGGCATCCGGTCGACCCTGACCACCCTTCCGTCGTGGCTGAGGCGCCGCCAGTCCGGGCCCGTGGCGCCACCGAACCGGCGGGCCGAGGCGGCGAAGTTCTGGGCGTCCTTGCGGGTCTGGAAGGCGACCACGTCGGCCCCGAGCAGCCCCTCGGTGATGGCGGAGCGCCACGGCAGCCGGGAGAACAACTCGACCGGCGGGAACGGGATGTGGAGGAAGAACCCGATCCGGACATCCGGCCGGAGGGCCCGGAGCATCGCCGGCACCAATTGCAGCTGGTAGTCGTGGACCCAGACGAGGTCCCCTCGCCCGGCGATCGAGGCGGCCTTCCCGGCGAAGCGGCGGTTCACCTCTACGTATGAGGCCCACCAGGTCCGGTGGAACTCGGGCGGCCGGACCCCGTCGTGGTAGAGCGGCCAGAGGGTGGCGTTGCTGAAGCCGTGGTAGAAGCCGTCCTCGTCCTCAGCCGACAGCGGCACGGCCACCTGGTCGATGCCATCCACCTGGAACTCGCCCGGGTCGAAGCCAGCGCTGCCGGGCCATCCCACCCAGGCACCGCCGCGGCCCTTGAGCAGGGGCGCGAGCGCACTGACCAGCCCGCCGGGGCTGGTCTCCCACTGTCCCGCCTCGTCCATCTGGACCGGCAGGCGGTTGGCGACGACCACCAGTCGCCGGTCGGGGTTCCCCATGCGGGGTCTTTACCCCGCATCCCGTGAACCGAACTCGCGCGGGTCAGCGGATCGTGGTGCCCGCGAGCCGGCCGAGCACGGCGGCGGCGAACCCCCCGACGACCGAGACCGCGACGTAGACGGCGAGCGCCCCGTACCTCCCCTTGCCGGCCATGGACACCCCCTCCCAGGCGAAGGCGGAGAAGGTCGTGAAGCCACCCAGGAAGCCCACGGTGAGCGGGACTACCAGTTCCTGAGGGACGACCCTGCCTTCCCCCAGGGCGAAGACGAGACCGATGAGGAACGATCCGGCCAGGTTGACGGTGAGCGTCCCCCACGGGAACGCGGAGGCGCCGAGGGCCAGGCCGATCACGTAGCGGAGCACCGACCCGAGGGCACCTGCGGCGCCGACCCAGACGAAACGCATGGAGACTCCCTTCACTTCGACGGGTATGAGCCATCAGCATCAGTCGACGGCGAGCCCCATCGCCACCGGCACGGCCGGGAGTGGGCGTTGACGGACTCGAACCGCCGGCCTCGTGCTTGTAAGGCACGCGCTCTAGCCAACTGAGCTAAACGCCCCCTTCGTGAGCCGCCGGGATTCTAGGTGGGGGGTCGTCCCAACACGGCCCCGGCGGAGGCGCGAAAGAAATGAGCCTCCCGTCCCCCCAAACGCGTTCAAGACCTGTGGAAACCTGCCGATGCTGATTTCCACAAATCCCGGGAAGCGGCGAGAGCCATCCCTACCCTGGCGGAGTCGGTGATGAGCAGAGCTATCGAGCGTGAAGTCAGCGACGAGGCCATCAGGCAGTACCTGGATGGCATCGGCAACTACGACCTTCTGACTGCCGAGGAAGAGGTCCGGCTGGCACGCGCCATCGAGGCCGGACGCAATGCCGAGGTCGCCCTCGAGAACGAGACCGACCCGAAGAAGCGCCGTCACCTCGAGGAACTGGTCCTGGCCGGCGAGGAGGCCCGCCAGACCTTCATCCGGGCCAACCTCCGGCTCGTCGTCTCCATTGCCAAGCGCTACTCGAACTCCCGCCTCCCCTTCCTCGACCTGGTCCAGGAGGGGAACCTCGGGCTGATCCGGGCCGTGGAGAAGTTCGAGTACCGGAAGGGCTTCAAATTCTCCACCTACGCCACCTGGTGGATCCGGCAGGCCATCACCCGGGCGATCGCCGACAAGTCCCGCACCATCCGGGTGCCCGTCCACATGATGGACACCATCACCCAGATGCAAACCGCGGAGGCGAACCTGATGAAGCGCCTGGGCCGGGCACCCACCGACGAGGAGATCGCCGAGGAGTCCGGCATCGCCGTCGAGAAGATCCGTGAGGCCCGCAAGATCGCCCCTGAGCCGGTGTCGATCTTCGAGCCGGTCGGCGAGGACAACGCCACCCTCGGCGACTTCATCGAGGACACGGAGGCGACCGCCCCCTTCGAGATGATCGCCTCGAAGCTGAACCTCGAGAACCTCCGCCACGTGCTCGACCGTCTCACCGAGCGCGAGCGGGAGATCATCATCATGCGGTACGGCCTCAACGGCCGCGAGCCGGCGACGCTCGACGAGGTGGGCCGCCACTTCAACGTCACCCGGGAGCGGATCCGCCAGATCGAGGCCAAGGCGCTCGCCAAGATGCGGCACCCGTCGACCCCCGGCGGCTTGCGCGAGCTCGTCGCCGGCTGACACCCGCCAGCGCCCGGCTTGGGGAATTCTCCCGATGCGCGTGGACGCCCCGCGCCGACCGCTACCGAGCCGGCGCCGACCACCACCCAGCCCCCTCGACCTGCCATGAGATGCGCCGGTCAGGCCGACTTCACGAGCTCCATGAGCTCTCCGATGTCGGCCTCGACCGGCAGGTGCTGGTCCTGGAGCCGGGGACGGCCCCTCCCACGACGGCGGTGGTAGGCACGGCCGTCCCAGAAGATCATGCCGCCCCAGACACCCCACTCGGCGCCTGACTGGAGTGCGAACTGGAGGCACAGCGCCTTCACGGGGCAGCGCCCGCAGATGGCCTGCGCCTGGGCCAGATCGCTCGGCCGCTCCGAGAAGAACAGCTCATGGCTGCCCTCGACGGTGCACAACCCTTCGTTCTGCAGTTCTCTCAATCGGTGCATCTCTCAACCTCGCTGGAATCGGGGCGGCCAAGAAAAAGGCCGCCGGGGTGTTCGGCGGCCTCGAAGAGGAAAAGTGCTTGTCGATCGTCAGTTCACGTGACGTCGGGCCGCCTGAATCCTTGACGCTGCGTGCCGGCAGCATCGATGCCCACGCCGGCGCGCACGCGGTCGTCGCCCCCGGTGGGGACGATCAGCGCGAGCCGGTTGGTGAGCATCATCTTCAGGCGTTCCTTTCGACGCTCCCCAGTGTCGCAGGGTTCCAGGAAATCCGTCAAGGGATTTTTCCGGGTCGCTCCGGTCCCGTCTTCTGAGGGCCCCGGAGCCCGCCTAGAGTCCCGGTCGTGCTGAGGTTCCTGTCCAGACTCTTCGGATTCCTGTTCCTGTCGGCGCTGGCCGCGGCCGGCGTCGCCAAGTTCCTCCTCGAGTCCCGGGCCGAGCCAGAGACGGAGGAACTCGACATGGTCACGGTGTTCGAGGCCAAGCGCCTGGCATCCGTCGCCGACCCCTTCTACGGGGGACGGGTGATGACCATGTTCGGAGGCACGCTCCTCGACCTCCGTCAGGTGACCCCGGCCCCGACCGGCGTCCACCTCGACCTGGCCCTGCTCTGCGGAGGGCTCCAGATCATCGTCCCGGCCGGCTGGCGGGTCCGTTGCGAGACCGATTTCTACGCCGGGGCGCTCAACGACCAGACGATCACCGACGCCGACCCCGACGCCACGACCCTCCACCTCACCGGCTTCGCCATCGCCGGTGGGGTGCAGGTGATAGGCAAGCCCGTTATGGAGGTGGTGCAGTCATGACGGTCCGCATCGAGGCGAAGCGCCTCATCCCCGGCCGGGGGGAGCCGATCGACGACGGCGTCGTCGTCCTCGAGGACGCCCGGACCCCTCATCCCGGCCCCGCCCCCGGGCCCCCGGGGATCCCCGGCCCCCAAGCCGCGGCCCCCGACACGGACATCCCCG
>QGUS01000342.1 GCA_003242515.1 Actinomycetota bacterium | reverse complement strand
CCACGGGGAAACCCCCCCCCGCCCGGGTGTTACGCACCGCCGCGACCAGGGGGGGCCCCCCGGGGAGGGGGGCGGCGGCCGTTTGGGGGGGCTTGCTGTCAACCCCCGCCGAGGGCGAGCCGCTGCGTCTCCCCGTCCACCCTTCGATCCGGCCGCTGGTGGCGGTCCCCGACGGCCGGCTGATGACCGCCGAGGCCCGGCAGGCGGTGGAGCCGATGCAGCCGCTGCCCCTGGTGGTGCGGAGCCTGGCCCGCATGTCGGCGCTCACCGCCGGCCTGATCACGGGCGACCCGGCGTTCCTCGCCGCGGCCCATGGGGACGAGATCCACGAGGCGCCCCGGGCGGACTTGAGCCCCGAGGTGGCCAGGCTGATCGCGATCGCCCGGGACGCCGGGGCGCTTCACGCCGCCCGATCGGGCGCCGGCCCGTCGGTGCTCGCGCTGGTCACCGCGGCGACCGAGGAGGCCGTCGCCGGGGCGTTCCGGCGCGCCGGGTGCGAGCTGGTGGGCGGCGCCATCGAGTCGACGGGTCTCGTCGTCACCCCGTAGGGAACAAGAAGGGCCCCGAAGCGGTTTGACCTAACGCCGGGATCCCGGCACCATTGTCTCCCGCGTCTCCCCTTTTCGAGAGGTTTGAATGGGCTCGCTCATCAAGAAGCGCCGCAAGAAGATGTCAAAGCACAAGTATCGGAAGCGGCTGAAGGCGAATCGTCACAAGCGCAAGAAGTGAGCGAGGCCGGGTCGGAGACCCGGCCTCGCTCATTTGTCGGCAGGGGCCCCTTCCGGGGTCCCCGTCACGACTGCTCCCTGAGGAAGTCCTCGATCTCCTCGACCAGCCGGGACGTGTCGTCCAGGTCGAGATCGTCGGCTTCCTCCTCCAGCTGCCGCACATAGGCGACCAGGTCGCTGTTGGCCTGGATCGCCTCGTCGACCGTCGACAGGTACTCCAGCGACGCCGTGTCCAGCGCGGACAGGTCGAATCCGATCCCGAGCAGCTCCGACGCCTTGCGCAGCAGTGCCCGTGTCCCCGGCGGGTAGTCCTGGCTGGAGAGGTAGTGGGGAACCGCCGCCCACACGGCGATGGTCTCGATCCCCATGTCGCCCAGGACGTTGGTGAGCACGCCGACGATGCCGGTCGGGCCTTCGTACGAGGAGGGCAGCAGGCCCCAGGCGGCGACCGCTTCCGGGCGGTTCGATGAGCCGACCAGAGGGACGGGCAGCGTGTGGGCCACCTGGCCGACGAACGCTCCCAGCATGACCACCCGGCTGACACCGAGGGAACGGAACACCTCGGCCAGCTCCTGCGAGAACGTCTTCCAGTGGTAGTGCGGCTCGTCCGCCAGGACGACTACGAGGTCGCGCTCCAGGCTCTCGATGACGTGGATCTCGATGTCGGGCCAGAGGATCAGGCGCTCGCCGTCCTCGTCGAACTCCGTCATCGGCCGGCGGACCTGGAAGTCGTACAGGTCGTCGGAGTCGATGACCGCGATCATCTCGCTGTCGTAGTTCTCGAGCAGGGCGACCAGGGCCTGGCTGGCGGCCTCACCGGCGTCACCCCAGCCGGTGAAGGCGACCAGCGCGACCGGGTCGTCGAGGATCGGTCGGCGCAGCCACTCTACGTTGGCCATGGACACAAGCTACACAGTCCCGACCGCTACGACTCCCGACTCAAGGCCGGAACCGGCGGAGCCGGAGGGCGTTCGTCACCACCGTCACCGACGAGGCCGCCATGGCGGCCGCGGCCCACATCGGGTTGAGGTAGCCGAGGGCCGCGAGCGGGATCATCGCCGCGTTGTAGGCGAACGCCCAGAACAGGTTCTGGCGGATGATCCGGAGCGTGCTCCGTGCCAGGGAGACGGCCGTGGGCACGAGCGACGGGTCGCCCTGGAGGGTCACCACGTCCCCCGCCTCGAGCGCGACATCGGTCCCTTATACACATTTCCGAGCCACGAGACCCGACCAAGATCCGTTAGCCCGTTTTTTCTTTAAAAA
>QGUS01000341.1 GCA_003242515.1 Actinomycetota bacterium | reverse complement strand
GGCCCTTCACCGTCCCAGGCGGCGGCCGGGACAGACCTCCGGACAGCCGTAACCTGGGAGCAGCATGTGCGGGCGCTTCTCCCTGACCGGCGACCTCGACTTCTATGCCGAGTACTTCGCCGTGGACGAGGTGGTCACACCCGGTCTGGAGAAGCGCTGGAACGTCGCCCCCACCGACCCGATCCTCGTCGTGGCCGAGCGGGACGACCGCCGTCTCCTCGGGACCATGCGCTGGGGACTCCTCCCCCACTGGGTCGACGACCCGAAGGAACGCGGCCACATCAACGCCCGTGTCGAGACCGTCGCCACCAACAACACCTTCCGGGATTCGTTCGCCCGCCGGCGCTGCCTCATCCCCGCCGACGGCTTCTACGAGTGGGAACCCAGAGAGAAGGGCCGCCACCCCCACTGGATCTACCGGGCCGACGGCCATCCGATGGTGTTCGCCGGCATCTGGTCGGTCCGGAAGGACCCCGCCACCGGCGAATGGCTGCGCAGCTGCGCCATCATCACCCGCCCCGCCGAGGGAGTGGTCGCGTCGATCCACGACCGCATGCCCGCCGTGGTGCCCCGGGAGGCGTGGGCGACCTGGCTCGACCGCCAGATGACCGACCCGGAGGCCGCTCTCGACATCATCCGCGAGGTCGACACCGATGCGCTGATGGAGCACCGGGTCTCCCGGGCCGTCAACTCGGTGAGGAACGACGGCCCCCACCTCGTCGAGCCGGCCGAACCGGAGACGCTGTTCTGAGGGACCTCCTGGACACCCGACGCTGCCGGGCCTCCGCCGCCCGCCCCACTAGCCTCGTCGAACTCTGAAATCGATGAGAGCGGCGGCAGTCATCCTCCTGGTCGCGCTGGTCGCGGCTTGTTCCGACGCGGGCACCACCACCTCCACCGGTCCCCGCTCGTGCATCCGGGTCACCGGCGGCCAGGCGGACGTCGACACCGGATCGCTCGCCGGCGACGCCATGACCCTGGCCGGCGAGATCTTCGTCTGCGCCGACGACGTCGTGGTCGTCTCCCCTGACGACCTCCACGCCGTGTTGGCCGGCGCCCAGCTCGCGGCGGCGCTGAAGGCCCCGCTCCTCATCCCCGATCCCCTGCTCGCATCCGAGCTGGGCCGGCTCCATCCGAAGCGGGTCCACGCCATCCGCGGCGTCGAGGTGACGTTGCCGCCCGGGGCCGACCTGGAGAAGCACACCGTCCTCGAGGCGCTCGACGCGGCCGCCAGGGCCCTCGGGACCGACGAGCGGGTCACGATCGGACCGGGCATCGACGCTGCCGCCCTGGTCGCAACGGTCGACGCCATCGATACCGGGGCCGCGGTCGTCGGCCCCGACACCGAGCCCCCGGCGGGAGCCGCCCCCGCCATCGACCCCGCTGCCCTGGTGGATGGCCTGGCGGGCCGTGCGACCGACGAGAAGCTGTGGATCGTCGACGCCGCCGACCCCGTGACCCTCCTCGTCGCCTCGGCATCGGTCCACGCCGTGGGCGCCACCGTGCTCGCCGTCGACGGCTCCAACCTGCTGGGCAACCAGGCCTTCGTCTCCGCCCTGCAGGGCCGGGATCGGGAGACCATCCGCTACGTGGGCGGGATGCCGGAGGCGGCGGAGTGGGAGCTCAACGCCCTCGCCCGCGGCGACCAGCTGCCGGGCGGCGGCTTCTACATCCTCCCCGATGACGAGCCCCGGCGGTATCTAGCCTTCTACGGCCACCCGCAGACCGGCGCCCTCGGTGCCCTCGGCCAGCAGGACGGGCCGGCCTCGACCCTGGAGCGGATGAGGCCGCTGGTCGAGGCCTACACGGCCGACGGCCGCAAGGTGATCCCCACCTTCGAGATCATCGCCTCCGTGGCGGCAGCGGACGCCGGCCCCGACGGCGACTACTCGACGGAGTGGGCTCCCGAGACCTTCATGCCGTGGATCGAGTTCGCCGCCGACAACGACATATACGTGGTGCTGGACCTCCAGTCGGGCCGGGAGGACTTCCTCTCAC
>QGUS01000076.1 GCA_003242515.1 Actinomycetota bacterium | reverse complement strand
ACGTCGTCGGAGTCGACGAACAGGAACGCGTCACCGGTCATGGCCTCCAGCGCCGCGTTCCGGGCGACGCAGACCCCGCGGTGCTCGGCCCGGATCACCTTCACCCTCGGGTCGCGGCGCGCCGCCTCCTCCAGGGCCGAATCTACCTCGGGCGACTCGGAGCCGTCGTCGACGATGACGATCTCCGCGGGTTCCGCCTCCTGAGCCAGCACCGAGTCCAGGCACTCGGCGAGGAACCTGACGTCCCGGAACACCGGGATGCCGACCGAGATCCTCGAGGCCCGGCCCGGGGACGGCGACCGGTGTGAGGCCGGGCGCTCCTGCCGGGCGGGCGACGCCTTCGTCTCGCCCTGGAGCGCTGCGGCGACGCCGTCGGAGTCGCTCCAGGCGGGCGCCCCGGGCCAGCGCTCGGCGGCGGCGCTGCCGGCGGGCACCACGACCGGGACACCTTCGGCCACCATCCGGGAGACCTCCGGGTCCGGGACCGAGAACGGGTCGCCGATGACGATCACGGACGGGCGGTCCGGAGCGTCGCCACGGCTCACCCGGGAGTCGAGCACGGCCCGGACGTGACGCAGCGCATCCCAGGTCGTCCCGGTCCACACCCCGTCATCCTCGTCGACGGTGGAGACCACCGCCTGTGCTCCGGGGACGCTCGTGACCGCACGGAGCACGTCGCCGGTGCGGCTGCGGCGGCTCACCGGGTCCGGGGCCCAGACGAGGGACGAGCCCGTCACCGGGGACGACGCCTCCGGCTCCGGAGCCACCAGGGACCCGTGCTCGACGCCGATGCCGGCGAGGAGGTCCAGGGCGAGCGGGGAGGGGGTGAGGACCTCGTGGGACCAGGTGTACTGGGTGACCTCCCAGTCGATCTGTGACGCCAGCGGCATCGGGAGGTCGTCGATGGTGCCCGCCACGTGCAGCATCGTGAGGCAGGCGGAGTCGGCGGCCACAGTGACCACGGTGCGTCTCCGGTCCTCCGGGAGCGACCACTGGGTCAGGGCGAAGACGCCACCCAGGCCGCGCCAGTCGCTCATCACCACCGTGTCGCCGGGAGAGGTGGCGGCCATCAGCTTGCGGTGCGCCACCCATGAGTCGAGCAGCGGCTCCGGGGTGTGCTCGAACTCCTGGAGGTCCCGTTCCGAGGCCGGGTCGAGTGCGATCCCGTAGAGGGTGAGCCGGCTGAGGTCGTCGCCGTACCGGGCCTGGGCCACCGCCTCCAGGTTGCGGGCGGCGCGGGCGTCGGACGGGACGACGAGATGGATCAAAGGAGCACGCCCCCTTCGAGCTGCTGGCGGACGGCCCGCTCCAACGACTCGCGGTAGTGGGGGAGGGACGCGACGCCGGCGGCGGCGAGACGCTCCGAGTCGAGGCGGCTGTCGGCGGGGCGGGCGGCGAGGCGGCCCGACTCTGCGGTGGTGATCGGCACCACCTCGGCTTCGAGGCCCGCCATGGCCGCGATCTCCCGGGACAGGCCCCACCAGGTGGTCTGCCCCGCATTGGTCAGGTGGACGATCCCGGTCAGGCCGGCGTCCAGCACCCGCATCGTTCCCGCCGCGAGGTCGTCGGCGAAGGTCGGGCGGCCCACCTGATCGTCGACCACCCGCACCGGGCCGGCGTGCATGAGCCTGAGGATGGTGCGGATGAAGTTCTGGTGGGTCCCGGACATCACCCAGGAGGTGCGGATCACCAGGGCCTGCGGGTCGGCCTCCAGCGCGAGACGCTCACCCTCCTCCTTGGTGCTGCCGTAGACGTTGATGGGGGAGGTGGGGTCGCTCTCCACATACGGCCGGCCCTTGTTCCCGTCGAAGACATAGTCGGTGGAGAAGGTGACGAGCCGGGCCCCGATGGCGGCGGTGCCCCTGGCCAGCTCGCCGACGGCCGTGGCGTTGACCCGACGGGCGGTGTCCGGGTCCTTCTCGGCCTGGTCGACCGCGGTGTAGGCGGCGCAGTTGATCACCAGGTCGGGGCGGAGATGCTCCAGCCAGGGCACGATGGTCCCGGTGTCGGCGAGGTCGAGGTCTCCCCGGGTCACCGGGATCGCCTCCCGCCCGAGCAGACGGACGAACGCCGAGCCGAGCTGGCCGTTCGCTCCGAGTACGACGATCATCACGATTCGAGTTCGAGGACCCGTTCCAGGTACTGCCGGTACGACGAGTTCGGCATCCCGGCGATCAGCTGCTCGAAGTGGGCCCGGTCGACGTATCCCTTGAGGTAGGCGATCTCCTCGAGGCAGGCGATCTTCAGGCCCTGCCTGTGCTCGACCGTGGCGATGAAGTTGGCAGCCTGGAGGAGGCTGTCGTGGGTCCCCGAGTCGAGCCAGGCGATGCCACGGCCGAGGGTGACCACGGTGAGCTCCCCCCGCCGCATGTACTCGCGGTTGACGTCGGTGATCTCCAGCTCGCCGCGGGCCGACGGGGTCAGGTTGCGTGCGATCTCGGCGGCCCTGCCGTCGTAGACGTAGAGGCCGGGGACCGCGAGGCGGGAGCGGGGGTTCTCCGGCTTCTCCTCGATGGACACGGGCCGGCCGTCGTCGTCGAGGGTGACCACGCCGTAGCGGCGGGGGTCGTCGACGGGGTAGCCGAAGATGGTGGCGCCGGTCTCGAAGCCGGCGACGATCCGCTCGAGCTCGAGGTCCCCGTAGAAGACGTTGTCGCCCAGGATCAGCGTGACGGGCTCGCCGGCGGCGAAGTCCTCGGCGATGACGAGCGCCTCGGCGATGCCGCGGGGTTGGTCCTGCCGGGCGTAGGAGATCTGGATGCCCCACTGGCTCCCATCGGCGAGCAGCGACTCGAAGCGGGGGAGGTCGGCGGGGGTGGAGATGAGGAGGATCTCCCGGATGCCGGCCTCGAGCAGCGTGGCCAGCGGGTAGTAGATCATCGGCTTGTCGTAGACCGGTTGCAGCTGTTTGCTGGCGACCCTGGTGATCGGGTCGAGCCGGGAGCCGGCGCCGCCGGCCAGCACGATGCCTCTCATCTCTTCTCCTTCAAAGGCCGCCACCAGTCCTCACGCGCCCGGTACCAGGCGATGGTCTCCTCGAGCCGCTCGTCGAAGTCCTGGGCGGGAGCCCAGCCGAGCGAGCGGAGCTTCGAGGAGTCGACGGCGTACCTGAAGTCGTGCCCGGGGCGGTCGGGGACACGCTCGATCCACGACTCGTCCAGGCCGAAGTGGGAGAGGATCCGCCGGGTCAGCTCGATGTTGGCGAGCTGGTTGTCGGCGCCGATGTTGTACACCTCTCCGGGCGTGCCCTTCTCGAGCAGCAGCCGGATCGCGGCGCAGTGGTCCGACACGTGCAGCCAGTCCCGCTCGTTGAGGCCCTCCCCGTAGAGGGGCACCTTCTTCCCGTCGATCAGGTTGGTGACGAACAGCGGGATCACCTTCTCGGGGAACTGGTACGGGCCGTAGTTGTTGGTGCAGCGGGTGACGATCACCGGGAACCCGTAGGTGTGGTGATAGGAGAGGGCGATCAGGTCGGAGCTCGCCTTGGAGGACGAGTAAGGGGACGACGGGTTGAGCGGCGCCGTCTCCGGGGCGAACCCCTCGGCGATCGACCCGTAGACCTCGTCGGTGGAGACATGGAGGAACAGCCCGACGCTCGCACGGAGGGCGGCGTCGAGGAGCACCGCGGTCCCCAGCACGTTGGTGCTGATGAAAGGCCCGGGTCCGGCGATGGAGCGGTCGACGTGGCTCTCCGCGGCGAAGTGGACCACCACGTCGACGCCCTGCATGAGCTCGGCCACCAGGGCCTCGTCGCGGATGTCGCCCTTGACGAACCGGTGGTTCGGGTACTCGTCGAGCTCGGCGACCGTGGCCGGCACCCCGGCGTAGGTCATCAGGTCGAGGTTGACCACCTCCGAGTCGGGCTCGCCGACGAGCAGCGTGCGGACGAAGTTGGAGCCGATGAACCCCGCCCCGCCGGTGACCAGGTAGCGGCGGCTCATACGAACACCTCGGCGTCTCCGAGGGACGGCGCCTCCGCGTCGGCCGCGGAGAGGATCGGCTCGATGCCGTCGAGCGGCCACTCGATCCCGATCTCCGGGTCGTCCCAGCGGATGGTCCGGGCCGTGTCGGGGGCGTAGTACGAGGTGCACTTGTATGCCACGTCGGCGGTGTCGGACAGGACGAGGAACCCGTGGGCGAACCCGGGCGGGATCCAGAGCTGGCTCCGGTTCTCCGCGCTGAGCACGTGGCCTTCCCAACGGCCGAAGTTGGGGGAGGAGCGGCGGATGTCGACGGCCACGTCGAAGATCTCGCCGTGGACTACCCGCACCAGCTTGCCCTGCTCGAACGGCGGCAGCTGGTAGTGGAGCCCGCGCAGCACGCCCTTCACGGAGCGGGACTGGTTGTCCTGGACGAAGTCGACGGGGGCCCCGACCAGGGCGTCGAACCGGTCTTTGCGGTACGACTCGAAGAAGTGACCCCGATGGTCCTCGTAGACGTCCGGGGTGACGAGCAGGGGCTCCATGGGCCGGATGTTAGGGAGGGTGGGTTCCGGCAGGGCGGCCGCTCTCACACGGAAGCCCTGTAGGCGTCCACGACCTCCTTGGGGTCCCCGATCATCTTGATGCGGCCCCGCTCCAGCCACATCACCCGGTCGGCCATGGAGGTCACGGTCCCCAGGTTGTGGGAGACCAGGACCACCGTGGCGCCCTCCTCGATCAGCTGCTCGATCCGCTTGGTCGACTTCCTGCGGAACTTCTCGTCACCGACAGAGAGCACCTCGTCGACGATGAGGATCTCCGGTTTCACGTCCGTGGCGATGGCGAAGGCGAGCCGGCTCGCCATTCCCGTGGAGTAGTTGCGCACGGGGTGGTCGAGGAAGTCGGTCAGCTCGGCCCACTCGGCGATCGGCTGGACCCGCTCCCGCATTACCTGCGGCTCGCGGCCGAGCAGCGTGCCGAAGAGCACGATGTTCTCCCGTCCGGTCATCTCGGGGTTCATGCCGCCGCTCAGCTCGATGAGCGGGGAGAGGAGGCCACGCACCACCACCCGGCCGTCGGTCGGGGGGAGGACGCCGGCGAGGATCTTGAGCAGGGAGCTCTTCCCGGCGCCGTTGGGGCCCACGATGGCGAACACTTCGCCCTGGGCCACCTCGAAGGAGACGTCGTCGAGGGCCCAGAGGTGCTCGAACTTCACCTGGCGCTTCAACAGGTTGATGGCGAACTCCTTCATGGAGCCCGTCCGGTCCTTGGCGATCCGGTACGCCAGGGAGAGGTGATCGACGAGGATGGCCGGCTCGCTCACATCTTCACCGCCGCTTGTCTCCAGCTCCGCGAGAACACCCACACGCCGAGCAGCAGGGCGACCACGGCGCTCACGCCCATGTACGCGAAGTTCCAGGTCGGGGCGAAGGTGCCCTCGTACATGAAGCCTCTGAACACCCGCAGGTAGGAGAAGAGCGGGTTGATCTTGATGAAGGGCAGGAGGCTGTCCGGGATGATGTCGAGGGGGTAGAAGGTGGGGACCATCCACACGGCCAGCTGGAGCAGGACCCGGACGAAGTCGATCACGTCGTAGAAGTGGATGGCGGCCGAGGCGATCAGCATCCCGACGCCGGTGACGAACATCAGCATGGCGAGCAGCGGTATCGGCACCAGCACGATCGTCCAGGGGATGCCGGGGCCCTGGAGGAGCTGGATGCCGGCGAGGATGACGAGGCCGATGGCGAAGTTGACGGCGGCGGCGACCGAGGCCGTGACGGCGAACACCTCACCCGGGACCCTCACCTTGCTGAGGATGTTCCGCCCGCCCATCAGCGAGGTGCCGCAGGCGAGGACGCCCTGGGAGAAGAAGGTCGAGACGAACAGGGTCCCCGAGAGCAGGTAGACGACGAAGGGGACGCCGTCCTCTCCCTGCCGTCCGAAGATGTTCTGGAACACCAGCCAGTAGATGAGGGTGGTGAGCAGCGGGTTGAGGATCGTCCACCAGACGCCCAGGACGGACCGCTTGTACCTGAGGGTCAGGTCGCGGGCGACCAGCAGCCCGATGAGACCGCGCTTGTTCCACATGTTGCGGAACGGGTCGAGCAACGGGTGCTGGGGGGAAGCTGAGTCGTAGACGAGTTGGGTCACAAGGGGACGAGGACTCCGAGTGACACGATGCTACATCCGTTCAGAGTGCTTCTTGTAATCTCGCGAGGCGGTCCAGGGCGGCCGTTTCCCGACTGATTGGGATCGGTACTGATGTCAACCCCAGGGCAGAGTCACGACCAGAATCCGCTCCCGCCACGGGGCTCGGTGGTCAATCGTTCCGGAAGGCAGAGGGTCGACGAGGTACTCGTCGCCGTCCTCATCGGAGGGTTCCTCGTGAGGTTCGTATTGGCCCCCTGGAACTCGTATTGGCTCGACGAGTTGTACTCGGTCGCCACATACGGCGTCTGGAACGATTCTCTGTCAGCCATGATCCAGCGGCTGGGCGAGACATCTGTCCACCCGCCCCTTTACCAGACACTCCTGTACTTGTGGATGCAGGCGTTCGGCGACACTGAGCTCGCGACCCGAACTCTTTCGAATCTGTCGGTAGCCGGCGCTACGGCGTTCCTCTACGGGATCGTGAAGCCTCGTTACGGGAGGGGTCCAGCTCTCTGGAGTGCTGTTGGCCTCACCTTGATGTATTCAGCCGTCTACTACGGCCTCGAGACCCGGTCGTACGGGTTCACCATGTTCCTGGCGGCCGGGTCGTCCTACTTCCTGCTGGGGATCCTGGAGCCGGGGAGAGTCATCGGCTGGTCGACAGCTTTGCGCTCCTGGCGCGCGGTGGGTCTGCTGGTGTTCAACGCCGCCCTTCTCCTGACCCACTACTACAACGTCTTCCTCCTCGCTGCCCAGGGTGTCATCGCCCTGGTGGTGATCCTCCGGGAGGCGAGGCTTCGCGGTTGGGTCCGTCCGCTCGGATTCCTTGCGCTGGCCTACGCGCTTCCGGCGGCGGTGTTCTGGACTCTGTGGAGCAAGTATGCCCTCGCGACCTTCGAGAACCAGGCATCGAACTTCGAAGTCGAAGACCCATCCGAGATAGCGGGGGTGTTGGATCTGCTGCGCGGTGCCGTCTTGCGTGACAACCTGTCGCTGCCGCGACCGGCCTATTTCATCCTTCTGATCCCACTGAGCTTGGCCGTCTTCTCGAGTCTGAGGAACATCGTTCGGGCGGGCGCCGACGACGATGAACGGGCACGTGGCTGGACAGTCCTCTATCTCATAGGTTGGCTCGCTTTGCCTCTGCTGGTCGCCAGTGTGGGCTTCTTGGTGCTTGGGGCTCAACGAGTTAGCAACCGATACTTCATCTATTGCACTGTCCCTATCGTGCCCGTTCTGGTGGTGGCATTCTACGAAGCGCGGCGCTGGGTGAGATGTCTTT
>QGUS01000340.1 GCA_003242515.1 Actinomycetota bacterium | reverse complement strand
TTGAGCGGGCAGGCGGAACAGTCCGGGTTGCGCGGTCGGCACCAGGTGCGGCCTATCTCCCATGCGGGACCATCGAGAGCACCGGGACGTTCGGGATACGCCTGTCGTGCCATTGCAATCATGTGATCGATGTCGTCCAGCTCGGCGAGCCCGGTCCGGAGGAACACGCGCCGAATGTGCACGTCGTAGGCGATATCGCTCCCCGTCATCTCATGGATGGTCACGCCCAGGTCGCGTTCGAGGATCTCTACCGCCATGGCAGCCTTCTTCTGGCTGATTCCCGGGAACTGGCGTAGACGCAACTGAAGAAGACGTGCCGTGGGCTCGTCAGCCCAGATGCTGTCAGCGTCGCCGTAGTAGGTGTCCAAAACGATGCGGGCGGCCTCGACGATGAATTCCGGAACCCGCTGCGTATAGCGGTGGAGCGCGGGCCGCATCGCCACCGCCCTGGCTACTTCGTCCGGCTCCTGAACGATGCGTCCGGGGTCGAGGTGGCCCAGTCGCTGTTTCAAGAGGTACGGCGCCGCCCAGGCTCTCTCCGCGGGGATCTGATAATCACAGATGACCGCGACGAGGAAGGCGAACGGTTCCTCGTAGAGGAGGCGGTCGGCCTCTTCGATTCCGCTGAAGGAGACGCCCCCACGGGTCTGGACACCGGCGGCGGTGGTCTCGCCGAAGCGAATCAGGGCACCGGCGATGGTGCGCTTCCGGGCCATGTCGAGGGGGTCGACGTCCGGGATGGCTACGGGGAAAGCGTCTTCGGGATCGATCTCTGGAGGGGGAGCCGGCGCTTGAATCGCGGCGGCCCTGGTCGGAAGGCTTCCACCCCTGCGAAGGAGGGCGTGGGCTGCCCAGGCGGCAACGTCATCCACTCTTATCTTCACCGCTAGTCCATAGCGGCTGTAAGGAGCGTCGATCTCGGAGCGGTGGTCGACCACCTGCATTGAACGGTATGCACCGGGCAAGTCCGCGTGTGAACGGACCATCGCACCGGTAGCACCCTTTATGAGGCTCAGTAGGCACTGTCTCCGGTCGTAGTCGTCGGCCGCCACCCCCTCGACAACCGGAGCACCGTTGATGAAGGTCACCGTGTGAACCCGGTCTGCCCCGTAGACGAACCTGCTACCGACCCCGTGCTTGAAGCTGTAGCGGGCTCCCCCGTGCTCGAGTTCCCCTTCCCACCCGTACTCGAAGTGCTCGATTGCGTCCGGCCAGCGGTAATCGAAACCGCCGATGCGGCTCATGCTGACGATCGACGGCCACGCGAAAGTCTTCGACGGCTCCTCGACCATGGATGTCGGTTCGGACAGGGAGCCAGGGTGGGCCTCCAGATACCAGGACTGATGTTCTCCCTGTCGCAGGCCTTCGAAGGGCCAATGAACGACGATGCCTGCATGTTGGAGCGTCCGGCGCACCTCCTCGGTGTAGGCCCTGCTCGCATGGAACTCGACCGTGTCCAACCCGAGTTGTTCGAGTTCGGCGAGCACGGATCGAGCCACCTGGTGCGACCATTTCTGCCGGTATTCGAACGACTGTGACGCGAGATGACGGTCATACGGCTCCAGCACCTGATCCGGACAAACGAGCCCGTGCTCGGCGCTGAGGATGCGCCAGGGCTGGCCTGAACTCTCGGCGTACTGCCGTCTCTTCTCCCATAGCGCCGACACGTACAAGTCTTTCGCCGGGGAGGCGGCGGAGCGCTTCCCCTTGACGCACCCGAGTAGGAGCAGCCTGGGGGCTCCGTCAGGAGGGCGACGCGAAGATCCCCGTGATGGAGCACGAGCGGTGCTGGCGTTCCGCTCGACCCTGCGGAATCTGACCAGACCGCTGCCCAACTTCGGGCTTGCTCTCCAACCGTGTTCGGACCACACCGCGTGGTGCTGGGCGTTGCTCCACCATGCTGCATGTCGGCGGGCCGAAGTCGGAAGTCCGGACCCGATCAGCTCTTCGATCTCGTCGAAAGTCAGCTCGATCTCGGTCCCGTCGAGATCGGCGAAGAAGAGCCC
>QGUS01000339.1 GCA_003242515.1 Actinomycetota bacterium | reverse complement strand
TGCCGGGAGCGTTACGTGTGTTAAAAGGGACGGGGGAGGGGGCGTCGGAGACGCGGGCGAGGGTGGCTGACATCGGTTCGGTCGCCGGTCGGCCCCCGGATGCTAACGGCGGGCCGGTGTCGAACGCCCGCGAGCGGGACCCCGCCCCTTATCCTGCTACCTCCCGTCGCCCATGACCCGATGAACCCGAACGACCAGGCCGCGCAGAACCCCCGGGAGGGCCTCTCCGTCGAGGAGCAGCTGATCCAGGCCCGGCGCCGTCTCCGGGAGACGGAGCTGGAGCTCGCGCAGACCAGGGCACAGCTGGTCGAGATCAACCAGCGTCTCATCGAGGTGCTCGAGTCCACCTCCTGGAAGGTGACGGCACCCATCCGGAAGGTCCTCGACCTGGTCCGCGCCCGCCGTAACCGGCCGTCGACCGATCCCATACCGGCCCCGGGGCTCGTCGAGACCGACGAGGGGATCCGGCGCCTCTACCCCGAGTTCGACCCGAAGCTCGACCGGGAGACCCGGAGGGAGATCGCCGAGTGGGTCGACGCCAACCCGGCCATCAGGGAGCAGAAGGTCACCGTCGTCCTCCCCACCTTCGACCGGGCGGGCCTCCTCGAGCGGGCCGTCGACTCGGTGCTCGCCCAGACCCATGCGAACTGGGAGCTGGTCGTGGTCGACGACGGCTCCACCGACGCCACCCCGGAGGTGATGCAGTCCTACTGCGAGTCCGACCCCCGCATCCGGTACGAGCGGATCGAACGCTCGGGTGTCGGCCCCGCCCGCAACCGCGCCCTCGACCTGGCCGCCGGCGACTGGATCGCCTTCCTCGACTCCGACAACACCTGGGACCCCGAGTTCCTCGCCACGATGATCGGAGGCCTCGCCCGCGCCGGAGCCAGGATCGGCTACTCGGCGATCGAGATCCACGAGAACGGGCGCGTCACCGGCTACCGGGGTGACCGCTTCGACTTCGACGCCTGCGTCGAGGCCAACTACATCGACATGAACTCGCTGGTGGTGCACCGGTCCGTGATCGACGCCGGGCACCGCTTCGACCCCCTGATCCGCCGCACCAGCGACTGGGACTTCCTGCTGTCGGTGGCCTGGGAGCACCAGCCCGTCTACGTTCCGTTCGTCGGAGTCCGGTACCGCCACGACGACGGGCTGGAACGCATCACCAACAGGGAGCCGTGGCTGTTCCGCACCGCGGTCCAGGAGCGCCACCGACGCCGGAAGCAGCTGGGCCTGGATCGCCCCGAGCCGCTCGGCGAAGTCCTCCGCACCCTCTCGCTCGACATCCTGATCCGGACGGCGGCCCACTCCCACGAGCGCTTCAACTGGGGCGACCACTACTTCGCCATGGGCCTGGCCCAGGCGTTCGAACGGCTCGGGCACCGCGCCCAGGTCCTCTACAGGGAGCAGGAGCCCGACCGCCGGCCCGACGTCCTGATCGTCCTCAGGGGCCTCGCCTACTACCCACCGATCCCGGGTGCGGTGAACGTCCTGTGGAGCATCAGCCACCCCGACGAGACCGAGCCGCTCGAGATGCTGCTCCACGACGTGGTCACGGTGGCGTCCCGGCAGTACGCCTGGTTCCTCGAGGAGGCGCTGGGCAAGCCGGTGCATCCCCTCAACCAGGCGACGGACCGGGCCCGTTTCTATCCCCGGTCCGGCGTCGAGCCGGGCGGGCACATGCTCTTCGTCGGCAACTCCCGGGAGGTGTTCCGCCCGTCGATCCGCCACGCCCTGGAGGCCGGCGGCGAGCTGGTGGTGTACGGCTCCGGCTGGGAGGGGATCGTCCCGGAGGGCTCGATCGCCGGGAAGTTCATCTCCGGGAAGGCCGTGGGCGACGCCTACGCCTCGGCCGGGGCGGTGCTCAACGACCACTGGGAGTCGATGCGGGACTTCGGCTACATCTCCAACCGGGTCTACGACGTCATCGCCTCGGGCGGCGTCCAGGTCACCGGCTTCCGCCTCGCGCTCGAGCGGGAGTTCGGCGATCTCGTCGAGACTTTCA
>QGUS01000338.1 GCA_003242515.1 Actinomycetota bacterium | reverse complement strand
ATCTCGAGGGCGCCACTGAGGTCCCGCCACCCGTAGTTGCTGCCCACGTACCAGTCCCGCTTCACCTGCTCGGTGCCGTCGGCGAGCTGGGGCAGCTCCAGGGTGCCGTCGCAGTGGACCTGCCGGTTGTCGGGGTCGATGCCCTCGATGCCCTCGGGGAACGGCAGGCGCTCCTCCATGTCGACGGCGTACATGATCGCCTTGAAGGTGGACGCCGGGGGGTAGAGGCCGTTGGTGGCCAGGTTGTTGAACGCGCGGGCGTCGTTGAGGGCCTGGAAGGTGTCGGCGTCGATGCCGGCGACGAAGAGCTGCGGGTCGAAGTCGGGGTACGACGCCGCGGCGACCACCTCGAAGGTGTTCACGTCGAGCACCACCACGGCCCCGCGCTGGGTCTCGCTGAAGACCTCGCGGCCGTTGGCCCGGTCCTGGTCCTTCACCTCGTTGGACAGCTGGATGCCCTGCTCCAGGGCCATCTCAACGACCTCCTGGGTGGCGAGGTCGATGCTGAGCACCACCGACGAGCCCTGCACCGGCGCCACCGCGGGCCGGGTGTCGATGATCTGGCCGCGGCGGACCCTGTACTCCTCCTGGCCCGGGACGCCCTGGAGCAGCTCGTCGTAGAAGCGCTCGATGCCCAGTTTGCCGACGCGCACCGACGGGTCCAGCTCGGGCCGCTCCTCGAGGTCGGAGGCGTCGGGCAGGCCCAGGTGCCCGATGACGTGGGCGGCGGTCGGACCGTTGATGTACACCCGCTCGGGGACCTTCACGATCTGCACGCCCGGGAGCTCGTCGAGCGACTCGTTGATCCGGTACGCCACCTCCGGGGAGACGGTGCCCACCTCGAAGCGTCCGTTGATGCCCGCCTTCTCGTACATCCCGGCCAGCTCGGAGCGGGGCATCGACAGAAGGGCGGCGAGGCGGGTGACCACGTGCTCGCCCTGCTCGGAGTTCTGGATGAAGGTCCGGTCGACGATCACCGCCGGCACGATGCGGCTGGTGACCAGCAGGGCCCCGTTCCGGTCGTAGATGTCGCCGCGGGGCGCCTGGACGGTTCGCTGGATCCACGCCTGCTCGGTGGACGCCTCCGCGATGGCGGGGCCCTGGGCGACCTGGATGAACCACAGGCGGAGGCCCACCACCGAGAACATGGTGACGAAGACCAGGCCGACGACGCTGAGACGGACGGCGAACCTCATGGCGTGAACCTGAACAACCCGGCGTCCCGGTCGACGATACGGACGAACGCCGGGGCCACCAGCGTCGACAGGAGCCCGTTGATCAGGGGGATCACGATCATGCGGGTGCCGATGTCGGGGCCGACCACGTTGGTCTGGCCGAACAGCGTCCCGATGATCACGACCAGGGCGAGGGCCATGAAGGTGAGGATGGCGGACCAGATGGCCATGACGACCCGCCCCATGTCGGCGTAGTCGATCGTCCGGATGGCGGCGTAGGCGACCGCCGTGTAGACGACGGCGCGCAGACCGATCAGGGAGGCGCCCACGAGGTCTACGAGCAGCCCGCTCCCGAACGCGACCAGGAGGATCAGCTCGGGCCGGATCCGGGTCAGCGTGAAGAGGATCACGGCGAGGACGACGAGGTCGGGCACGAACGTGCCCAACTGGCCCAGCAGGGTGGTCTGGACGACGACCGCCAGGACGACGACCGTGACCACGAGCGGGGCCTTGGGGATCCTCATCCGCCCTCCGTGGTGGTCGAGGTCCCGTCGATCGTCGTGGTCGACGACTCGTCGGGGATCGTGGTGGTCGTCGTGGACGGGGGCGCCGTGGCGGTGACCGGGTCGGGCGGCCAGGCGAGCACGACCACGACGCGGAGCGTGGCGGGGTTGGAGAACGGGCGCACCTGAGCGGTGAGGACGTCGACCGCCGGCTCGGCGTCCTCGACGACCCCCCCCCCCATAAGCCCGGCCGGGAACCGCAGCGACCCGGGCGAGGTGAGCACGGTCATCCCCCGGAGCACGCGCCCCCGGGCTCCCGACCATTCGAGGGGGCCCAGGTCCG
>QGUS01000337.1 GCA_003242515.1 Actinomycetota bacterium | reverse complement strand
CGGGGATGGTGTATATCCGCAACCCGCTGTCGTCCGGCAACGCCAACGTTCAGTTCTACATTGGCAGGGGTATCTACCCGGTTGCCGGTGCGTACTGAACGACTGACCAGAGGTATCCTCGCCGCCAGCCTGCTCGTGGGCCTGGCGCTGCCCGCGGCCGCAGCGGACACCGTGGGCACGGTGAACACGAACGAGGGCCACTGGACGCTGCGCGCCGATAACGGCAACACCACGACCTTCGCCTACGGGCGTCCCGGCGACATCCCGTTCATGGGGGACTGGAACGGCGACGGCATCGACACCGCGGGCCTGTACCGCCAGTCGGACGGGTTCGTCTACATCCGGGACTCCAACGCCCCGGGCAATGCCGACAGGTCCTTCTATTTCGGTCGCACCGGTGACATCCCGGTGGTGGGTGACTTCGACGGTGACGACAGGGACACCGTGTCCGTCTACCGGCCGTCGACCGGGACCTTCTACATCAAGAACGAGCTCGAGGACGGCTGGGCCGACTACGAGTTCGTCTATGGCCGGCCCGGCGACGTCCCGTTCGCCGGCGACTGGGACCGTGACGGGGTCGACACCGTGGGCCTGCGCCGGCCGTCCGACGGGTTCGTCTATCTGCGGAACTCGAACTCCGCCGGGTGGGCCGATGTCTCCTTCTTCTACGGACGCAACGGCGACGTCGTCATCGTGGGGGACTGGGACGGCGACGGGGACGACACCCTCGGCGTCTACCGGCCCTCCAATGGCATGGTGTACCTGCGGAACTCGCTGTCGTCGGGCAACGCCCATGTCCAGTTCCAGCTGGGCGACTCGCCGTCCGTGGCCGTGGCCGGCTCCTTCGGGCTCTCGCTCCCCGCCCCGCCGCCCCCGCTGCGGCTACAGCGTCTGACCCCGACCTTCACCAGGCCCGTGCTGGTCACGGCCCCAACCGGGGATGACCGGCTGTTCGTCGTCGAGCAGGACGGCGACATCGAGATCGTGAAGGACGGCGCACACACGGGCCGGTTCCTGCGGTTGTCGGTGACCTCGGGAGGGGAGCGGGGCCTGCTCGGCCTTGCCTTCCACCCGGACTACGCCAGCAACGGGAAGTTCTATGTGAACTACACGATCGGCTCGGAGACCAGGATCTCCGAGTTCAGGGTCTCGGCGACCCCGGACGTCGCCGATCCGGGCTCCGAGCGGATCCTGCTCCGCATCACCCAGCCGTACTCGAACCACAACGGGGGGATGCTCCTGTTCGACCAGGACGGCTACCTGCTGATCGCACTCGGTGACGGCGGCAGCGCCGGCGACCCCGGCAACCGGGCCCAGAACCCGAGCAACCTGCTCGGCAAGATCCTCCGCATCGACGTGGACCGGACCTCGTCGGGGCGTCAGTACGCCATCCCGTCGGACAACCCCTACGCCGGCGGCGGGGGAGCGCCCGAGGTGTGGATCCGCGGTGTCCGCAACCCGTGGCGCATCGCCTACGACCGGGGGAACCTCTTCGTCGCCGACGTCGGTCAGGGACAGCGCGAGGAGGTCACGGTCCTGCCCCGGGACCTCCAGCGCGGCGCCAACCTGGGCTGGCGGACCTGGGAGGGGACCCACTGCCATGCCGGCCCCTGCTCGACCTCCGGCTTCGCCTTCCCCCAGGTGGAGTACACCCACTCCGAGGGATGCTCGATCACGGGTGGGTTCGTCTACCGGGGCATGGAGATCCCGGGCCTCCAGGGCACCTACTTCTTCGGCGACTTCTGCGGCGGGTGGATCCGATCGTTCCGGTTTGAAAACGGCGTCGCCAGCCCGGTGAAGTGGCAGACCGACCTGGGCACCGTGCCCCAGCTCTCGTCATTCGGCCAGGACGGGAAGGGCGAGCTGTACGTGACCTCGCTCGACGGCCGGGTCTGGAAGATCGTCCGCTGATCAGTGGTTCGGGGTGAGGCTCCCCGCGAAGGCGCCCTGGAAGCCGGTGCCCACGAATATCTCCAGATCGGCGTTTCCGGACGAGAGGGCGTTCCGCAGGTAGACCATCCCGT
>QGUS01000336.1 GCA_003242515.1 Actinomycetota bacterium | reverse complement strand
TTCCTGACCGTCCACGATGCGGCAGACCCCGTAGCCGTCACTCTCCGCGACGTCGAGACCGGCATCAAGCTGGGGATCGCAACCGACCTCGGGCGCCCGACCGCCGCGGTGCGCCACGCCCTCTCCGGGTGCGACGTCCTCGTCCTCGAAGCGAATCACGACGAGGCGATGCTCTGGAACGGCCCCTACCCCTGGTCCGTGAAGCAGCGCATCGCGTCCAGCCACGGCCACCTGTCGAATCGAGCCGCCGCGGACCTCGCCCGCGAGCTTTACCACCCCGGCCTCGGCGCCGTGGTCCTCGCCCACCTGAGCGAGCACTGCAACGACGGCGCTCTTGCCCGCGACGTCGTCGCCGAGGCGCTCGATTCCCTGGGCTTCACCGGCCCGCTCCTCGTGGCGCGGCAGGACGCCCCACTCGACCCCATCGACGCGAAAGAGCTGCGACGGGCACGCGAGCCCGTGCAGCTCTCCCTGTTGTAACAGCCTCCTCTAGCGCGACGGCGACTGCGCGGGGGTGAGGCGGGGCACCCGGCCTCTACGCCTCCAACCCGCCCCCGATGCTCTTCACAGCCCGAAGAGCCGCAGGAAATCGCTGGCGAGAGCCCACACCATGATCGCCAGGACGATCACGAACCCCACCTGGGTGAGCCGCATCCTCTGCTCGAACGAGAGCGCTCGCCCACGGATCGCCTCGATCGCCAGGAACACCAGGTGCCCGCCATCGAGAACGGGGATCGGGAGCAGGTTCAGCACGGCCAGATTGACCGAGAAGAGCGCCATGAAATCCAGGAACGGCTGGAGCCCGAGCCGCGCGACCTGGCCGCTGAGCTGGCCGATCAGGATCGGCCCGCCCAGCGAACGTGGCGATGCGTTGCCGGTCAAGAGGTCGACGAGGAACCCGACGATCAGGGCGATGACTTCCCCGGTCCGCGCGAAGCCGTGCCCCACGGCGCCGAGCACGCCGGGGCGCTCGTGCTCGACCATTGGGAGCGCGCCGATCACGCCGATCGCTTGCTCCCCGTCCGGCCCGTTGACGGTCCGGACGGCGGGCACTACACGGACCGTCATCTGCTCGCCGCCGCGGACGACCTCGAGGTCCAGCGGCTGGTCCGGGTGCGCCTGGACGATCGAGAGGAAGTCGCCCCAATCGCGAACGGGCTTTCCGCCCGCGCTGATCACGCTGTCACCCGCCTGGAGCCCGGCCTCGGCCGCCGGCTGACCCTCCAGCACGCCGGCGATGACCGGCGGGTAGAACGGGCCGAGGTGGGCGGCCAGCAGCGCCTTCGCGGTGTCGTTTGCCGGCACCTCGATCGTCACGGGCGGGGCCCCGTCGAAGGTCACGGTCGCCGGGCCCGGGGAGGCGGTCAACACCGCCATCCGGAGGTCGCCCCAGTCCTCGATGGCCTTGCCACCGAACGAAGCGATGCGCACCCCCGTCGGCACATTCGCCAGCGCCTCGGCGCCTGCGGGGAGCTCCGCCGCCTCCACCGCCGGCATCCGCGCCTCGGGCTCCAGCTCGATCCCCCAGATCAACGCGCTGGCCGCGAAAACGATGATCGCGAAGAGGAAGTTCATGATCACGCCGGCCGAGATGACCAACGCCCGCGCCGGGAGCGACTTCGACTCGAAGTCGCGCGGCCGTGGCGCGGCCCGGCCGTCGGATTCGCGGAGCAGCCCCATGTCCGACGCGCCCGCGATCCCGGTGCCCTCATCCCGCTTCGCCGGCCCACCCTCGATGGCTTCCATCTCCTCCATCCCGGCCATCTTCACGTAGCCGCCGAGGGGAAGCCAGGAGATCACGTACTCCGTCTCGCCGCGCCGGAACCCGATCAGCTTGGGCCCCAGTCCGATCGAAAAGCGGGGAACCTCGATGTCCACGAGCTTGGCCGTCACGAAATGGCCGAGCTCGTGAACGAAGATGAGTACTCCGAGGACGACGATGGTCGCGAGGATCGTGATCAGCATCCGTGCTCCAGGATTCTACGGGCGATGATGCGGGCCTCCCGATCGGCGGACAACACCGT
>QGUS01000075.1 GCA_003242515.1 Actinomycetota bacterium | reverse complement strand
AGCTCGTTGGCGACCACGACTCCCCTGATCCGCTCCGGGAGGTCGGCCCGCACCTCGACGCCGGGAAGGGACTCCTGCAGCGACGCCCTCGCGGCGGGCGAGACGTCGACGGCCACGGCGGGCACCGGCACCTCCTCCAGCAGCGGGCGGAGCAGCGAGCCCGAGCCGGCCCCCACCTCCACCACGCCGAACGGATCGCCGATGCGCTCCCGCTCGGCGGCCACGAAACGGGCGATGGTCTGCCCGAACATCGGGCTCACCTCCGGCGAGGTGAGGAAGTCGCCGGCCTTCTCCGACCGCAGGCGGTCGCCGCCGAAGAAGCCCTGCGGGTGGTAGAGGGCCAGCTCCATGAACCGCTCGAACGGCATGGGACCGGACCGACGGATCTCTTCGGTTACGACGGCCTTCAGGGTCATCTCGTTATCTTCCGTGGAATGTGGTTCGGGTTGTCCATCTTCGTCACCGACAAGTCGATAAGGCCAGACGAGATCGCCGTGGAGGCGGAGGCGAGGGGGTTCCACTCCCTCTGGTTCCCCGAACACTCGCACATCCCGTCTTCGCGTGAGACCCCATGGGGCGGGGTCGAAGGCGCCCCTCCGCTCCCCGAGATGTACTGGCGGACCCTGGACCAGTTCGTGGCCCTGACGGCCGCCGCAATGGTGACGAAGGACCTGCGGCTCGGCACCGGGATCACCCTGATCGCGCAGCGCGACCCGATCTGGACGGCGAAGGAGGTGGCCACCCTCGACCACCTGTCCGGCGGCCGGGTCCTCTTCGGCATCGGCTACGGGTGGAACAAGGAGGAGATGGCCCACCACGGCGTCACCTATGGCCAGCGCCGCGCCCTGCTCCGGGAGAAGGTGCTGATGATGAAGTCGCTGTGGACCGACGAGGAAGCGTCGTTCCAGGGCGAGCACCTGAAGCTGGAACCGTCGTGGGCGTGGCCGAAGCCCGCGCAGCAGCCGCACCCGCCGATCATCATGGGCGCCGAGGCGGGACCGAAGACCATCGCCGACATGGCGGAGTTCTGCGACGGCTGGATGCCCCTCGCCACCCGGCACGACGTGGCCGGGCGGGTCCAGGCGGTGCGCGAGGGCGTGGCCGCGGCCGGACGCGACCCGGCGACCTTCCAGATCATCGCCTCGACCGTCAAGCCCGAGCAGGTGGAGATGCTGCGCGATCTCGGCGTCGACGGGGCGATCTTCGGCCTGCCGTCGAAGGGACGGGACGAGGTCCTTGCCCGGCTGGACCAGCTGACCGAGGCCCTCGGCCTGGGCTGAGCCGTCAGCCCCGGGTGTGACGGCCCGGGAGCCTCCCGCCGCCCTGGAGACGCATCACCATGATTCCGAGCAGGAAGCCGGCGATGCCGAGGACCACGGCCAGGACGATGCCATTCCGCCCCGCCCGCCCCGCGCCGGGGGCGGTTGGGGTCGGGGACCCAGGGACGGTGGTGGTGGTCGTCGTCACATGGACCGGCTCGGGCAGCGGCGGAGGGGTGTGGCCGTCTACGGGATCGCCCTCCGTCCCGTCGGCGCGGACCTCGGCGCCCGTGGCGTAGTCGCGGTTGCCCAGCCAGGTGACGGGGCCGGGTGCGTCGACCCTCCCGAACTGGAAGTCGCCACCGAGGTAGTTGTCGCGGAACACCACTCCCCGGGGGTCCCCGAAGCCGCCGTCGCGCACGTAGACGGTGTAGGCGCCCCCGTTGAGGAAGGAGGATTCGACGCGGATGCCGTCCGTGGGGCCGAGGTCGGTCTTGATGAGGACGGCCGCGTTCCCGTGCCCGAGCGGGCCGGTGGCGTCGAGGATCGAGTTCCGGATCACGAAGTTGGTTATCCCGCCGTCGTCCTGGAGGGCGTCGGCGTGCGGGTCGTCGGAGCGCGAGTCGAGGCTGTGGACCCACACGTACTCGTAGGTGGAGTTGGTCCCGGCCTTGATCCCGTCCTCTACGTGGTGGATCTCCAGGTACCTGGCGGTTACGTTGTCGCCGCCGATGCCGCGCTCCCCGATGAACTCGGGGTGCCCAATCTCGACGTGCTCGAACGTGGCCGACCCCTTCTCCACGAGGACGGTCCACGGCTCCTCGCCGTAGACCCAGACGTTCCGGACCACGACGTCGTTGGCGATTATGCGGAGGCTCCCGCGGATCTCCAGGTTCTCCACGACCGTGCCGTCGACGCGCACCCGGAGGTCGCCCTGGTGCACCTGGAGGATGGAGCGGTCGACGAGACCGAACCCGGCGTCGGGTGCGGGGAGCTCCGCACCAGCCTCCCGGGCCCCGGCGAAGAGCAGGGAGGCGCCGAGGACGAGGGCGACCACCAGACGGACGCGCAGGAAGCGACGCGCCATCAGCACCCCGACCGTTTGGACATGCGAGCCGAGTGATTCATGCCGGACAACCCTCGAGAAGCGAGCCCCTCCGATCCCCCACGGGGCCGGGCAATGGTAACGCCCCTGGTGGCGAACACTCTGGGGAGTAGCATCGCGCGCTGAGTGGGGAAGCGAGCAGAACGATCCAGGGGGTTCGCGTGTCCGTCGCGCTGATCGTGGTCACATACAACAGCGCGGAGCTGCTGCCCGACTTCTTCGCCGCCCTGCCCGCCGCCCTCGACGGAGTGGACGGGTACGAGGTGATCGTCGCCGACAACGCCTCGGCCGACGCGACCCTGGCGGTGGCCAGGGAGTGCTGGCCGGAGGCGACGATCGTGGCCCGGGATACCAACGGCGGCTACTCGGCCGGCATCAACTCCGGCCTCGCGGCCATGGAACCCGGGAGCCACGCCCTCATCCTCAACGACGACATCCGGCTTGGACCGGGTTCGGTGCGCCTCCTGGTGGACGCCCTCGGGGACGGCGTGGGCATCACGGTCCCGCGTCTGGTCGACGGCGAGGGACGGCTCCTCCACAACCTGCGCCGGGAGCCGAGCATCGGCCGCGCCCTCGGGGAGGCCCTGCTGGGCCGGCATGCGGGCCGCTGGAGCGCCACCGGCGAGATCGTCGGCGACCCCGCCGAGTACGAGCGGTCCCGCACGGCCGACTGGGCGTCCGGATGTGCCTGGCTCATCTCGGCCGAGTGCCTGGCCGAGGTCGGGCCGTGGGACGAGTCCCTGTTCCTGTATGCCGAGGACACCGAGTACGCGCTCCGCGCCCGCGACCACGGCTTCACCCTCCTTTTCGTCCCGGAGGCGCACGCCGTCCACCTGGTCGGTCCGTCGCACCGCAACCCCAGGCTGTGGGCGATGTCGGTCTGGAACCGCTACCGGCTCTACCGCCGGCGCCATGGAGCGGTGCCGTCCTTCTTCTTCCGGACGTCGCTCGCACTCGGCGAGGCCCTCCGGGCGCTCGCCGGGAGGAAGGTCCACCGGGCCGGCCTGGCGGCCCTGTTGTTCGCCTCCGCACGCCCCGAAGAGGTGCGATGAGAGAGCTGCTCGGCCTCGCCGGCGTGCTCCTGGGCCTCCCCGGCCTGGTGACCGCCGCGCACCTCACGCTGCTGACGGCGGGCTCCTGGCTCTATCGGGAGCACGGCGCCGGAGACCGAATGAGGTTCCTGATCGTGGTGCCCGCCCGCGACGAGGAGGCGGTGATCGGGGCGACCGTGGCGTCCATCATGCGGGCCAGGCGTCCCGGCGACGTCCTCGTGGTCGTGGCCGACCGCTGCACGGACGCCACGGCCGACATCGCCCGGGGGCTCGGGGCGGAGGTCCTCGAATACCGGGGCGAGTCGGGAGTGGGCAAGGGGGCGGCCATCAACGCGGCGGTCGCCGCGATGAGAGACCGCGAGTGGGACCATCTCACCATCATCGACGCCGACTGCCTGGTCGAGCCCGGGTTCTTCGAGGCCGTCGAGGCGCGTCTGGCACGCGGCTTCGCGGCGGTGCAGCCGCGCATCGAGCACCAGCCCGGCCGCACCGTCCTGTCCCGGCTCGCCGAGGTCGCGTTCGCCCTGCAGGGCGTGACGCTCCCGCGGGGCCGCCATGCCCTCGGGCTGTCGGTGCGGCTGCGTGGACCGGGCATGACCGTGCGCCGCGACCTGGCGCTGGCGAACGAGTTCCGGAGCGGGGTCTCGGAGGACCTGTTCTACGGACTGAGGCTCATCGCACAGGGCCACCGGTTCGGCCACGTCGACCGCGCCGTGGTCCGGACCCAGCCCGCGCCGAGCCTCGCCGCCGGAGCGAGACAGCGGGTCCGCTGGGAGCAGGGCCGCATCGCCGCCGCACGGGAGATGGCCCTCCCCCTCCTGAGGACGGGCCGACCCGCGGCGGTCGAGGCGGCGGTCCATCTCGTCACCCCGCCCATCGGCGTGGCCGCCCTGTCGCTGGGCGTCGGCGCCCTGTGGTCGGCCTTCCTCGGATGGAAGACCGCCGCATGGGTGATGGTGGGCGGAGGGGCCGGGATCGCGCTGGTCGTGCTCACCGCCCTGATCCAGAGCCGGGCGTCGTGGAGGACGTGGGCCGCGCTCGCCGCGGCGCCGTTCTATGTGGTCTGGAAGGGGTGGATCCAGCTCAGGGCGCTGGCAACGCTGGACCGGGCCTCCGAGGCCTTCGACCGCACCGAGCGGGGTTGATCAGCGGTTCCTGAGACGCTGCAGGATCGCCCCCGGCTGCCGGTAGCCGAGCCAGCGGCCCGCCACTGCCACCAGCGCCAGGTACGCCACCACCGCGACCACCGCGGCCAGTGCCAGTTCGCCGAAGGTGCCGATACCCCCGATGGCCCCGATGAAGCCGTGGAGCAGGACACCGGCCACGGCCGAGATGGCGATGGGCCAGGCCACTGCGACCACCAGGTCCCGGAACCGCTCCCCGGTGTACTGCCTCGTGGGCCGGAGCAGCGGGATCACCGACAGGACGTTGGCGAGCAGCACCGCCCAGGACGCGCCGACCAGCCCCCAGCGGCTGACCGCCGGGTAGATGACGACGGCCAGGCCGACGACCCGGGCGAGCGACGACCAGGTGGCCACCTCCGGCCGGCCGATCCCCTCGAAGAGGGTGGCCACCACGGCGACCACGGCGAACACCGCACCGGCCACGGCGAGGACCGCCAGCGGGACGACCGTCTCCAGCCAGTTGTCCCCTAGGAGGACCTGGACGATCCCGTGACCGGCGACGACGAAGGACATCGCCATGGGCATGGCGAGGAAGGAGACGAAGTGGGCCGAGTGGAGCAGGCCACCCACGACGTCGCCGCCCGCGGCCTTGAGACGGGCGAACGCCGGGAAGACGACCTGGTTGGTGGTCTGGGCGATTTCGGTGACGACGGACTGGGAGAGGGTGTAAGCCATGCGGTACAGGCCGAGCGGGCCGGTACCGGCGATCCGCCCCACGAGGATGTCGTCGAGCTCGCCGCCGAAGTAGTCGGCGAGGTTGGTGCCGTAGATCCACCTGCCGTAGGAGTACATCTCCTTCGCCTGCCTGCGGTCGATGTGGAGGCGGGGCCGGCGGGGCGCGAGGAGGAAGGATGCGATGACCCGGGCGACCGAACCGGCGACGGCGCCGATCACCAGCGCCCAGACCGACCGGACCACGAAGGCGGCGGCGATGGCGACCACCACCTCGGTGACACGCTGGGCCACCTCGAACCGGAAGACCCTGGAGAACTCGAGGTTCCGGTCGAACCGGACGATGGCGATGTTGGTGAGGCCGTTGAGGAGTGCGGTCAGCGCCATCACCCGGACGATGGGGACCACCTCGGGCGACCCAAAGAAGGCTCCCACCAGCGGGGCGCCGACGGCGACGAGGGCGGCCATGGCGGCGCCACGGATCACCTCCACCGTCCACGCGGTGTCCATGTACTCCTCGGCGTCGCCCTCCATCTGGACCAGGGCGTTGCGGAACCCGGTCTTGGAGAGCATCTCCAGGAAGAGGAGGGTGATGACGGCGATGCCCATCAACCCGAAGTCGTCGGGGAGCAGGAGACGGGCGAGGATGACGGTGCGGATCAGCTGCGACGCCCGGATGGTCACGCGCATCACGAAGGCCCACAGCCCGGCCTTCACCACCCGGCGGGCCATCCCTACCTCGCCGCCGCGGCGGCGGAACGGGCCCCTCATCGGCGGGCCGACAGCTCTTCCACGAGCCGCCGGTAGCGGGTGCTCTCCGTCTCCCAGTTGATCTCGTCGAGGAAGTCCATCGCCCGCTTCGCCTGCTCCAGCCGGCCCTCGGGGTCCTGGCAGAGCTCGATCAGGGCGCGGGCCAGCTCCTCGGGATCGTCGGGCCGGACCATCAGCACCTGGTCGGGCCGGAAGTAGCGCCGCACCGCGGGCAGGTCGGAGCAGACGGCCGGGATGCCGAGCGTCACGTACTCGAGCAGCTTGGTCGGGAGCATGTTGGCCGTGAACGGGTCGATGCGGGCCGGCACCACGCCGATGTCGGCCACGACCAGCCGCGGGAGCAGTTGGTCGACCGGGATGAACCCCGGCTCGAACTCGACCGCGTCCTCCAGGCCGAGCTCGCCGATGAGCCTGAGCACCTCCCCGGACCCGTCCCCGTCGCCGATGAGGACGAGCCGCGCGCCCGGGACCACCTTGCGGACCAGCTCCATCGCCCGCACGGCGACGTCCAGCCCCAGCCTGGGGGCGATGAGGCCGTGATAGACGATCACGGGGTCGTCGCCGGCGGGACGGGGCCGGGCCGCTCCACGCGGGAAGCGCCGCTCGTCGGGGACGTTCTGGATCACCGCGAACTTCGCCGGGTCGTGGCCCCTTCCCAGCAGCGTCTCCAGCTGCACCTCGTGGACGCTGATCACCAGGTCGGCGAAACGGATGCTGATCCTCTCCACCCACTCGATGACCCGGACCACGAAGCCGGCCTCGCCCATCTTGGAGACGAACAACTCGGGCATCGGATCGTGGATGTCGAGGATGACCCTCGCACCGAGGAGCTTCGCCGGCAGCGCTGCGAAGACCACGAAGTCGGGGAGGTTATTGGCATGGACCACGTCGAACCGCCGGCGCAGGTGCATCCCCGCCAGCCGCCATGCCGCGAGGACCACGAAGAGCACGTACTGCCAGAGGTACCGGAAGAGGCTCGTGCCCCGGTACTGGGAGATCGCCAGGCCGAGCACCCGGACGCCGTCGACCTGGCGGTCCTGGGACCCCCCGTCCTCGCCCAGGGCGATCACGGTCACCTCGTGGCCCGACGCGGCCAGCGACTCGGCCATCCTCCGCACCCTCGGGTCGGAGTCGTATCGGGTGAAGGCGATGGATGCGACCCGTGCCATCAGACCGTGCTCGCCGCTCGTTGCCTCGCCGCCGGGACCGGAAGGGTCTTCGGCGTCCGGGCCTCCACGGTGCGGGCGGTGCCGGTGCCCAGACCCATGAGGATCAGGGAGGTCGGCAGGAACTGGTCGAAGGTCCAGGCATCGAAGGTGATGCCACCGGTCAGCAGTGCGATGCCCGCCGCCACGCCGGCGAAGATCAGCGGCTTCTCGTAGGTCCTGGCCCTCGTGTACGCGGACCAGCACCGGCCGATCGCCATCAGGAAGAAGAGGATGGTC
>QGUS01000074.1 GCA_003242515.1 Actinomycetota bacterium | reverse complement strand
CTCGCCGTGGCCGGCGCGCGGGGGGTGGGGCCCGAGGGGGCCCGTCCCCGCTTCCCCCCCCCCCCTTTCTCCAGGGCCGGGCGCTTCCTGCGCCCGGTGCGGGGGGCGCTGGCCGGGGCCGACCTGGTCGTGGTCACCGACGTGTACGGAGCCCGCGAGGAGCCGGTGCCCGGGGTGACCGGCGAGCTCGTCGCCGACGCCGCCCGCGCGGCCGGAGCCGAGGTCCGCTACGTGCCCCACCGGGCCGACCTCGCGGCCACGCTGGCCCCGCTCGCCCGGCCCGGCGACCTCATCCTCACCATGGGCGCCGGGGACGTCACCCTGGTCCACACCGAGCTGGCGCCGATGCTCGAGGAGGCAGCCCCGTGAGCGGCCTCGCCGTCCTCGCCGGCCGGCCCTGGGTGGCCGAGAACGTCCCCCTGGGACCCATGACCACCTACAAGCTCGGCGGCCCGGCCCGCTGGCTGGTCACCGTCGACGACCCTGCGGTGCTCGACGAGGTGATCGCCACCGGGGTGTTCGCCGAGCTGCCCGTGCTCGTCCTCGGCAGGGGGTCGAACCTGGTCGTCTCCGACCGCGGGTTCGACGGCGTGGTCGTGCGTCTCGGCGGCGGGTACTCCCGGATGGAGTTCTCCGGCCACGAGGTGGGGGCGGGCGCCGCAGTGCCGCTGCCCCGCCTGGCCCGCACCACCGCCGAGCGGGGCATGGCGGGCCTCGAGTTCTACGTGGGCGTCCCCGGATCGGTCGGGGGAGCGGTGCGGCAGAACGCCGGGTGCTTCGGCATCGAGACCCGGGACCGTCTGGTCCGCGCCCACCTCGTCGACCTCAGGACCGGGCGGCGGTTCACTGCCGACCCCGACGACCTCGACCTGCGTTACCGCCACTCCAACGTGGCGCCGCACCATCTCGTGGAGAAGGCCCTGTTCCGCACCGAGCCCGGCGATCCCGGGGAGTCCCTGCGGCTCATCCGGGAGATCACCCGCTGGCGCAGGGAGCACCAGCCGGGCGGGACCTTCAACGCCGGGAGCGTCTTCAAGAACCCCGAGGGGGCTTCGGCCGGGAAGATCATCGACGAACTGGGGCTGAAGGGCCTCAGCGTCGGAGGAGTCAGCGTCTCCGGGAAGCACGCCAACTTCTTCGTCGCCGGCCCCGATGCCACGGCCGCCGACATCCGGGCCCTGGTCCGTCTGGTCCAGGAGAAGGTGCTCGAGGCCACGGGGATCCGGCTCGAGCCCGAGATCCAGTTCGTGGGGTTCGACGAGTGACCATGGACCCGCGACTCGCCGAGCGGCGGAAGCAGGTCGCCGAGGAGAAGGCCAAGCAGACGGTCCGGCGGCTGCTCAGATTCCTGATGGCCCTGGCGTTCCTCGGCCTGGTGGTCTGGTTCGTGCTCTCCCCGTACATGAGCGCCGGCGAAGTGGAGCTCACCGGCGTGGAGCACTCCGACTCGGCGGGGATCCTCGCCCGCAGCGAGGTGGTGCCGGGGCGGCCGCTGATCCTGATCCGCACCGGGGAGGTGGAAGCGGCCCTGGAGGAGGACCCCTGGGTGAAGGACGCCGAGGTCGAGCTCTCCTGGCCCGACCGGGTGGCGGTCAGGGTCACCGAGCGGGTGCCGCGGGCGTGGGTGGAGACCGCGGAGGGGTGGTCGCTCCGTGACGACGAGGGCGTCGCCCTACCCCCGGGGGACGGGCCCGACGACTCCCTGGGCAGGATCCACCTGGCCTCCATGTCGGAGCAGAACCCGGACCTGGTCCCGACCATGGTGGGCGCCATCGAGTTCCTGGCCTCGCTGCCCGAGGAGATGGCCCGGGATGCGAGCGTGCGGCTGCAGGAGGGGGAGCTGTGGGCGACCGTCGCGGGATGGGAGGTGCGGCTCGGCCGCGCCGCCGAGATGCGGGAGAAGGCGCTGGCCCTGGTGATGTTGCTCGAGGAAGAGCAGCTGGAAGAGGGGTCGGTGATCGTGCTCCTGGCTCCGACCAGACCGTCGGTGTTACCGCCGGCGAATGGGGGAGAAGAGGAGCCCGATACCGGGTCCGAAGAGCCCGAGGAAGAAGGGGAGTCCGGCGAGCCGGAAGGGCCCTGAACGGCGAACCCTCAACCTTTACTTGAGGTTGAAACCCATTGTGTTTACGTAGTTCGGATAGTGGTGTAAACCTCTACTTGAGATTTCGATTCCTGGAGGAACACTCGTGAGCAAGAGCACCAGCTCCGGTAGCGGCGGTTACCTGGCCGTCATCAAGGTCGTGGGCATCGGCGGCGCCGGTGTCAACGCGGTCAACCGCATGGTCGAGGCCGGGGTCCGGGGCGTGGAGTTCATCGCCCTCAACACCGACGCCCAGGCGCTGCTGATGAGCGACGCCGACATCAAGCTGGACATCGGCCGCGAGGTGACCCGCGGGCTCGGCGCCGGGGCCAACCCGGAGATCGGCCGCGCCGCCGCCGAGGAGCATCGGGCCGAGCTCGAAGAGGTGCTCAAGGGTGCCGACATGGTGTTCATCACCGCCGGCGAGGGTGGCGGCACCGGCACCGGTGGCGCCCCCGTGGTGGCCGAGGTCGCCCGCTCCCTGGGCGCCCTCACCGTCGGGGTCGTGACCCGTCCGTTCGGCTTCGAGGGCCGTCGGCGTGCGGCCCACGCCGAGCAGGGCATCGAGGCGCTCAAGGACGCGGTCGACACGCTGATCGTGATCCCCAACGACCGGCTCCTCGAGGTCGGCGACCCGTCGGCCCCGATCAGGGAGACCTTCCGTCTCGCCGACGAGGTCCTGATGAGCGGCGTGACCGGCATCACCGACCTGATCACCACGCCGGGACTGATCAACGTCGACTTCGCCGACGTGCGCACGATCATGGCCGACGCCGGGTCTGCCGTCATGGGAATCGGCCGGGCCACCGGTGAGAACCGGGCCCGCCAGGCTGCGGAGCGCGCCATCTCCAGCCCGATGCTGGAGTCGTCGATGGACGGGGCCAAGGGCGTCCTGCTGTCGGTCGCCGGCCCGTCGTCGATGTCCCTCCACGAGGCCACCGAGGCGGCCAAGGTCGTCTCCGACCACGCCGACCCGGACGCCGAGATCATCTTCGGCGCCATCATCGACGACAACCTCGGCGAGGAGATGAAGGTGACTGTCATCGCCGCCGGCTTCGAGGGTCGCCGCCGTCCCAACCGCCCGACGACCGCCACCACGCCGACGACGACCGGCACCACACCGGCCTCCACCTCCACGGAGCGCCGCGACTTCGACGACGACCTGGAGATCCCGAGCTTCGTCCAGGGATGATCGTCCTGGAGCGGGTCGGGTTCACCGGGGCCGCGGAGGGCGACGTCCGCCACGATGACGATGCCCGGCGCCGGGTGAGCGAGCGGCTCGGGATCGCCGCGGACTGGGCGACCGTCCGCCAGGTCCATGGCGCCACCGTCCACCGTGTCACCGTCCCCGGCTGGGCCGGCGAGGGCGACGCGGTCTGGACCGAAGAGCCCGGTCTCCCCGTGGCCGTGTTCACCGCCGACTGCCTGGGCGTGGCCGTGGTCGCCGACGGAGCGGTCGGTGTCGCCCACGCCGGCTGGCGGGGAGCCGCCGCCGGCGTCGTCCCGGCCCTGGTCGCAGCGATGCGGGCGGCGGGGCACGAGCCCGGGAAGGCCTTCGTCGGCCCCGGGATCAGCCCGTGCTGCTTCGAGGTGGGCCCCGAGGTGGCCGAGCTGTTCCCCGGCCACGTCAGGGAGACCACCTGGGGCAGTGTCTCGGTGGACCTCCCCGGCGTCGTCGCCGCGCAATTGGAAGGAATCGATGTGGAGACGATCCCCGGCTGCACCTTCCACGAGGAGGACTGGTTCAGCCATCGCCGGGCCGGGGCGACCGAGAGACAGGTGGCTGTCGCATGGCTCTGAACGCATACGAGAACGTCATGGAGCGGGTCCGCGCCGCCGCGGAGCGGGCCGGCCGGGACCCGTCGGAGATCACGGTCGTCGCGGTCTCCAAGGAACATCCCGTCGAGGCGATCCGGGAGCTGTACGACGCGGGTCATCGCGACTTCGGCGAGAACCGCGCCCAGGACCTCGCCGAGAAGGCCGCGGCGCTCCCGTCGGACATCAGGTGGCACTTCATCGGTGCCCTCCAGACCAACAAGGCGCGTCTGGTGCGGCCCGTCGCCCGCCTGCTCCACTCGATGGACCGTGACCGCCTCGCCGACGCCTGGATCAAGGGCGTGGGGCTCCCGCCGCCCGTCCTCGTCCAGGTCAACCTCGCCGCCGAGCCGCAGAAGGCAGGCGCCGCGCCCGAGGAGGTGGAAGGTCTCGTCGTGTACTGCGAGGGCCTCGGCATCGAGGTGCGGGGCCTGATGATCATCCCGCCGGTCTCCGACGAGCCGGAGGACAGCCGCCGGTGGTTCCGCGGCCTCCGGGAGATGGCGGAGCGGATCCGGGACCACCATCCCGCGGCCACGGAGCTGTCGATGGGGATGACCGACGATTTCGAGGTGGCGATCGAGGAGGGAGCCACCATGATTCGCGTGGGACGGGCTATCTTTGGGCCGCGACAAATGACCGGAGCCTGATGTCTTCTCTGTTCTCGAAAGCACTCGTTTACCTGGGTCTGGTCGACGAGGATCAGATCGACGAGACCCCCACGGTGGACCAGTACGTGGCCACCCCGGAGCCCGCGCCCGCCGCGACCCCCGAGCCGCAGCCGCGCCGGGTCGAGCCGCCGGGCCGCCGGGTCGAGCCGCCGGGCCGCCGGGTCGAGCCGCCGCCCACCGGGCGCACCGCCCTCCGGCCGCAGCCCCGCGAGGACGACACCAGCGTCGAGGTCCGACCCGTCGAGGTCCAGTCCGACATCCTCGTGGTGGAGGAGTTCGCCGACGCCCGGACGCTGGCCGACCGGGTCCGGCAGCGGGTCCCGGTCATCCTCGACCTGCGCCACGTCGACTCCGAGACCTCCCGCCGGGTCATCGACTTCTCGTCCGGCCTGATCTACGCCCTGGACGGCGCCATGCGGAAGGTCGGTGACGGCCTGATCGCGGTGCTGCCCAACAAGGTGACCCTGAGCCGGGACGAGAAGCGCCGTCTCGCGGGCCTGGGCGCCTACGAGCTCGACGACATCGACGACTGACGGTGGGCGAGCTCCGCAGGCTCATCGGTTCGATCCTCGACGTCTACAGCCTCGTCGTCCTGGCCTGGGTGGTCCTCTCCTGGATCCCCGTGTCACCGGGGCACCCGATCTCGAAGCTGGGTCACGCCCTCGGCATGCTCGTCGAGCCGGTGCTGCAGCCCATCCGGCGGGTGATCCCGCCCCTGGGCGGCGCCGGCGCGGCGATCGACTTCTCGCCGCTGATCCTCCTCGTCCTCATCAGGCTTCTCCAGGGCCTCATCTGACCGGGCCCGGCCCCGGAAGTACCCGGTTCTGCCGGGGTGAGGCTTTATCCTCAGCGGGCCCGCTACGAAGGTTTGGGAGATGCTTAGGCCCGAGGACATCGAACAGAAGACGTTTTCCACCGCCCTTCGCGGCTATGACCTGAACGAGGTCGACGACTTCCTGGACGAGGTCACCGCAACCGTCCGGAGCCTCTACGAGCAGCTCGAGGAGGCCCGCAAGGCCCAGCCCGTCCAGCCGCAGCCCGCAGCCCAGCCGGCCGCCGCTCCCGCTCCTGCCGCGGCGCCGGCCGGGATCGACGAGAGCGCCGTCGGCCGGGCGCTGGTCAAGGCCCAGGAGACGGCCGACCGCATCGTCGCCGAGGCCAACGCCGAGGCCGATCGCATCCTCGCCCGGGCCCGGGCCGAGGCGGAGACCTGGGAGGCCGACCGCGACGCCAAGCGGCGCGAGGCCGAGCAGGAGATGGCCGAGCTCCAGGCCAGGGTCCATGCCGTGCGCCGCGAGCTGGCCCGTCTCGCCTCCGACGTCGCCGACAGCCTCGACCGGATGGACGAGGCCATCTCGGGTGTCGCCGTCACCTCCGCCGAGACCGACACCTACGGCCGTCATGCGGTGGCCGGGAGCGAGGCAGTCGAGGAGACCTCCTCCTACGGCTTCGATGCGGAGTCGTCCGCCGGGTCCCCGGACGACGACTCGTACTCGCCCGATGACGATGACGACGACGCCTACACCCCGGACGACGACGTTGCCTACTCGCCCGACGACGAAGACGAAGATGACGGGGACGAGGACGACGACGCGCTCGGCCTGATCCTCGACGACGGGGACGAGGACGAAGACGAGGAGGACGAGTACGAGTTCGACTCCGACTCGTCCTCCGACGACGACGAGCCGGGCTTCTAGGCCTTCTCGATCACCGGGGCGTCGAGCGAGCCGTCCACGCCGATCGAGGTGGCGAGCACCTCGGCGGCGATCCATTCGCCGTGGCGGTCCACCAGGTCGGCGTGCTCGGACGGCAGCCGCAGCGTGATGCGGTCGGTGAGCTCCAGGCCCTGCTGCTTCCGCTGCTCGTTCAGCGCCCGCACCAGGTCGTAGACCCGGCCCTCGAGGATCAGTTCCTCATCGAGCTCCAGGTCGACGGCCACGGCCAGGTTGCCCTCCTGGGCGACGCCCCAACCCTCCACGGTCACGGTCTCGGTGCGGACCACCTCGTCGGAGGACAGCACCTCGCCGGCCACGGCGACGCTCCCGTCCTCGCGTACCTCGTAGTCGCCCGCGGCCAGGGCGGCCGCGACCTCCTTGACCTTCGGGCCGATCCGGGGGCCGAGGACCGGGAAGTTGGGCTTGTAGGACACCTCGACCACGGCGGGGGCGTCGAAGTCGACCTCCTTGACCCGGAGCTCGTCCCGGATGATGTCGGCGTGGCGCCGGGCGGCGTCGCCGCCGCGCACCCGGGCTGACCGGAGGGGCTGGCGGAGCTTCACCCCTGCCTCGGTACGGGCACGGCGGCCCAGTTCGACGATCTCCCGGGTGACCTCCATGGAGGAGAGCAGCTCCTCGTCCACGGCGCCGAGGGCAGACGGCCAGCCGGCAAGGTGGATGGAGTCCGGGGCGTCCTCGCAGCGGCCGGCCACGAGCACCTGCCAGAGATGCTCGGTCAGGAACGGCATGATCGGGCTGACGATCCGCAGCGCGGTGACCAGCCCCACCCACAGCGTCCGGAACGCCGCCTCGTCGTACTCGTAGAAGCGGCGGCGGTTGCGCCGGATGTACCAGTTGGAGAGGTCGTCCACGTAGGCCTCGAACGCCTCCACCACCTCGTCGGAGCGCCAGCGCTCGTAGGCGGCGCGGGCCTCGGCCACCGCCCGGTCGGCACGGGCCAGCAGCCACCGGTCGATCTCCGTGAGGTCCGCCGACGGGCCGCCCTCCAGGTCGGAGTAGGTGGGGACGAAGCCCTCGATGTTCCCGTAGTCGACGAGGAACTTGGCCGAGTTCCAGAGGGTGAGCAGGCGGCGCTGCACCTCGCGGGCGCCCTCGTAGCCGAACAGCAGGTTCCGGTCCGGCGGGTGGGCGCAGTACATCCACCGCATGACGTCGGCGCCCATCTTCTCGAACGCCTCCTCGGCGGAGATCAGGTT
>QGUS01000073.1 GCA_003242515.1 Actinomycetota bacterium | reverse complement strand
ACTCGTCCCGGTACTGGCCCGCCGACCAGTGGCGGCCGGGCATCGATCCTCCCTCCTTCGACAAGCAGTACGTGCGCGAGTGGCTGGAGGCCCAAGGCTGGGACAAGAACCCGCCCGCCCCCGACCTCCCCGACGAGGTGGTGGCCGGCACCCGGGCCCGCTACGTCGAGGCGTACGAGCGCATCACCGGCCGGTCCTTCGACGAGTACCTGGGGCGATGAAGGTCAGGGTCCACATCGAGCGGCGTCCCGAGATCGCCGACCCCGAGGGCAGCACGGTCGCCCGGGCCCTGAGCGACCTCGGCTTCGACGAGGTCGCCGGCGTGCGGATGAACCGGGTCATCGACCTCGAGGTCGAAGGGGACGACCCGGAGCAGGTGAAGGCCAGGGTGGCGGAGATGTGCCGGCAGCTCCTCGCCAACCCCGTGCTCGAGGACTTCGAGGTGGAGATCGTCGGATGAGGGTCGCCGTCGTCGTGTTCCCGGGCACCAACTGCGAGCGGGACGTGGTGCGCGCCCTCCGCCTCCTCGGCGCCGACCCGGAGCTGGTCTGGCACCGGGAAACCGACCTGTCCGGGTTCGACGGCGTGGTGCTGCCGGGCGGTTTCGCTCACGGCGACGCCCTGCGCACCGGCGCCATCGCCGCCCTCTCCCCGATCATGGAGCCGGTCCGGAAGATGGCCGAGGCGGGCCGTCCGGTGCTCGGCATCTGCAACGGCTTCCAGATCCTCTGCGAGTCGGGTCTGCTCCCTGGCGCGCTCATCCCCAACCGCGACCTGGCGTTCATCTGCCGCTACGTCGAGGTCGAGGTCGTGGACGACACCACCGTCCTCACCGCCGCCGCGGAGCCGGGCCAGGTGCTGCGGATCCCCCTGAACTCCTACGAGGGCAACTGGGTCGACCCGAGCCGCACGGGACGCGTCGTGGTGCGCTACCGCGACGACCCCAATGGGTCCCAGGACCGCGCCGCCGCCGTCGCCAACGCGGCCGGCAACGTGGTCGGCATCATGCCCCACCCGGAACGGGCCACCGACTCCCTCCTCGGTTCGGAGGACGGCCTGGTCCTGCTCGAAGGATTCGTCTGCTCCCTCCAGCCCGTCCGCGCATGACCACGACCGGGACTCCCGTCTACGCCCAGCTGGGCATGACGGAGGAGGAGTACCTGAAGGTCGTCGAGATCCTCGGCCGCGAGCCCCGGCCCGCCGAGCTGGCCATGTACTCGGTGATGTGGTCGGAGCACTGCTCCTACAAGTCGTCCCGGGCCCACCTCCGCCGCTTCCCCACCGAGGCGCCCTGGGTGGTGGTCGGCCCCGGTGAGAACGCCGGTGTCGTCGACATCGGCGACGGCTGGCTCGCCGCCATCCGCATCGAGAGCCACAACCACCCGTCGTTCGTGGAGCCGTACCAGGGCGCAGCCACCGGTGTCGGCGGCATCCTCCGCGACGTGTTCACCATGGGCGCCCGCCCGGTGGCGCTGTGGGACCAGATCCGCTTCGGTCCGCTGGACCAGCCCCGCAACCGCTACCTGTTCGGCGGCGTCGTCTCCGGCATCGCCGGCTACGGGAACGCCGTGGGGGTGCCGACCGTGGGCGGCGAGGTCGAGTTCGACGACTGCTACTCGGGCAACCCGCTGGTCAACGTGATGTGCCTGGGCGTACTCCGCAAGGAGCAACTGGTCCTCGGCACCGCCGGCGCGCCGGGGAACGTCGCAGTCCTGCTGGGCGCGGCCACGGGCCGCGACGGGATCGGCGGAGCGTCGGTGCTGGCCTCGGCCTCGTTCGACGAGTCCGCCACCACCAAGCGACCCAGCGTCCAGGTGGGCGACCCCTTCGAGGAGAAGAAGCTGATCGAGGCCTGCCTGGAGCTGTACGAGAAGGGCCTGGTCGACGGCATCCAGGACCTCGGCGCCGCGGGCCTGAGCTGCGCCACCTCCGAGCCGGCGGGCCGCGCCGGGCTCGGCATGGACGTCGACCTCGACCGGGTCCACCTCCGGGAGACCGGGATGACCGCCCCCGAGATCCTCATGTCGGAGTCCCAGGAGCGGATGCTCGCCTTCGTCCGGCCCGAGAAGGTCGACGACGTGCTCGAGGTGGCCCGCCGCTGGGAGATCGACGCCTCGGTGATTGGGACGGTGCGGGCCGACGACCGCCTGGTGGTCACCCATCACGGCGAGGTCGTCGCCGACATCCCCGCCGCCTCGCTCTCCGGGGACGCCCCCCTCTACCACCGGCCCATCGCCCGCCCCGACTGGATCGACGGCCTCTGGGCCGATCCGTACCGGCCCGGCGACGTCCTCGTAGTCGACACGCTCCTGCGCCTGCTCCGCCACCCCGGCGTCGGGTCGGCCGCCTGGGCCTACGAGCAGTACGACCACATGCTCTTCCTCGACACCGTCGTCGGCCCGGGGCACGACGGGACCCTCCTCCGCGTCGAAGGGACGAAGAAGGGCCTCGCCGTGTCGACCGACGGCAACGGCCGCCTCTGCCTGCTCGACCCGAGACGGGGGGCGTCACGGCTCGTTTGGGAGGCCGCCCTGAACGTGGCGGTGACCGGCGCCCGTCCCATCGCCGCAGTGGACAACCTCAACCTCGGCAACCCGGAGAAGCCCGAGGTCATGTGGCAGCTCGTCGAGGTGATCGAGGGCATGTCCGAGGCCTGCGAGGCGCTCGGCATCCCGGTCGTCGGCGGGAACGTCTCCCTCTACAACGAGACCGACCGACGCGACATCAACCCAACCCCGGTGGTCGGGGTGCTCGGCCTGGCCGACCCCATGCCGGCGCCGCCGCCCCGGCTCGACCGCGCCCGGCCGGGGATGGAGATCTGGCTGATCGGGCCCGAGCCCACCGACAACTTCGCCGGCTCCTGCCTGGAGCGGCTCGACGGGCCGCCGCGCGGCAGGCCCACCGCCGCCGACCCCGAGGCGGGCAGGGCCGTCATCGAGGAGGCCCTCCGTCTGGCCCATGTCGCCCCCGTGCTCCACGACGTCTCCGACGGAGGCCTCGCCGTGGCGGTCGCCGAGATCTGCATCGCCTCGGGCGTGGGGGCCACGCTCGAGGTCGAAGGCACCGCCGCCCTGTTCGGGGAGGACCCCCACCGCTTCGTCGCCGTGGTCGAACCGGGCTGGGATCCGCCGGCACTCGGGCGCCGCATCGGGGCGATGGGCGGCGACTCCCTGGTGGTCGGCGGGGAACGCGTGGCCGTATCCGCCCTGGCCGACGCATACCGGAACGCGATCCCGGAGGCGATGCGCGGATGAGCGTCCTCGGAGCGGTCCTGGCCGGCGGCGCGAGCACGCGCATGGGCCGGGACAAGGCCGGGGTCGAGGTCTCGGGCCGCACCATGCTCGACCGCGTCGCCTCGGCGCTCGGGAGCGTCTGCGACCGCGTCGTGGTACTCGGCCCGGAGCGTGAGGGCTACGAGTGCTGGCCCGACCGCGATCCCGGATCGGGCCCCCTGGCCGGGCTGGTCAACGCCCTGGAGCGCGCCGGGACCGACCACGTCCTGCTCGTCGCCGTCGACAACGCCTTCGTCCGGCCCGAGACCCTCGCCGGTCTCGCCGCCCTGGCCGGTGAGCTCCCGGTGGTGCCCGTGGACCCCGACGGGGTCCGCCAGGTGACCTGCGCCCTTTACCCGACCTCCCTGGCCGGGGCGGCGCGGGACGAGCTGGAGGCCGGAGGGTCGTTGCAGAGCCTGGTCGACCGGGTGGCGTTCCGCCCGGTGACGCCCGGCGAGTGGCGGGCGTGGGGCGAGGACGGGCGGTCGTGGCGCTCCATCGACGACGAGGCCTCCCTGCGGGACGCCGAGGCGGCGTACGATGGCGAGGTGCCCGGTGAGGCGTGCGGCGTCTTCGCTGCGTATTCGACGACGCAGCGCGTGTCCCATCTGATCTACTTCGGCCTGTTCGCGCTCCAGCACCGCGGACAGGAGTCGGCCGGCATCGCCACCTCCAACGGTGAGACCGTCACCGTCTACAAGGACCTCGGCCTGGTGGCGCAGGTCTTCGACGAGTCCTCCCTCGCCGGTCTCGACGGCCACCTGGGGATCGGCCACACCCGCTACTCCACGACCGGCTCGACCACCTGGGCCAACTCCCAGCCGGTCCACCGCCAGGCCGGCGACGTCTCCATCGCCCTCGGCCACAACGGGAACCTCACCAACACGGCGGAGCTGGCCGCCCGTCTCGGCGTGAAGCACGCCACCACCGACTCCGACCTGATGGCCGAGGACCTGGCCCGGGCGATCGACATCGACCGGAGCGACGGGCGAGGTCTCGAGGTGGCGCTGATGCAGGTCGCCCGGAACTGGAAGGGCGCCTTCTCGATCGTGGTCATGGACCAGGGCCGGATCATCGGCATGCGCGACCCCCACGGGTTCCGCCCCCTCTGTCTGGGCACCCTGCCCGACGGCGGGTGGGTGCTCTCCTCGGAGACGGCCGCCCTCGACCTGGTCGGGGCGCGGTTCGTCCGGGAGATCGGGGCCGGCGAGATGGTGGTCGTGGACGCCACCGGGGTGCGCAGCTACCACCCGTTTGCGGATGTGGAGCCCCGGCTCTGCGTGTTCGAGTTCGTCTACTTCGCCCGACCCGACAGCCAGATGTACGGGCGGAACATCCACGCCGCCCGGACCGAGATGGGCCGCATCCTCGCCGCGGAGCACCCCGCCGCCGCCGACGTGGTGGTGCCGGTGCCCGAGTCCGGCATCCCTGCCGCCCAGGGGTACGCGGCGCAGAGCGGCATCCCCTATCACGACGGCCTGGTGAAGAACCGGTACGTGGGCCGCACCTTCATCGAGCCCACCCAGATGCTCCGGGACCGGGGCATCCGCCTCAAGCTCAACCCGCTCACCGAGAGCCTGCGCGGGAAGCGGGTGGTGCTGGTCGACGACTCGATCGTCCGGGGCTCCACGACCCGCAAGCTCGTCGAGATGGTCCGGGAGGCAGGGGCCACCGAGGTCCACCTGCGGATCTCGTCCCCGCCCTACCGCTGGCCCTGCTTCTACGGGATGGACACCTCCGACCGGTCGACACTGATCGCGGCGCGGATGGTGGTCGGGGAGATCCGGGAGAGCCTGGGCTGCGACACCCTCGGCTACCTCTCCCTGGAGGGACTGCTCCAGGCCACCGGAGTGGCCGACGCCGGGTTCTGCACCGCCTGCCTCTCGGGCGTGTACCCGACCGAGGTCCCGGACGACGCGGACAAGTTCCAGTTGGAGAGGTCGTGACCTCGTACCAGAGCGCCGGTGTCGACCTGGAGGGCGCCGAGGCACACGTCCGGCGCATCGCCGCCGCGGTCACATCGACCTGGGGCCCGGGCGTAGTGGGAGCGTTCGGCGGGTTCGCCGCCGGGATCCGGATCCCCGCCGGCTACCGCAACCCGGTACTGATGATGACCACCGACGGGGTCGGCACGAAGCTCGAGCTGGCCCGCCGCACCGGTATCTGGGAGGGGGTGGGGCGCGACCTGGTGGCCATGTGCTTGGACGACCTCGCCGCCGCCGGGGCCCGACCGCTCGCCCTGGTCGACTACATGGCGGTCGGGCGTCTCGACGCCGGACGCGACCGGGTGATCGTGGAGTCCATCGCCGCGGCCTGCTCCGAGGCGGGGTGTGCCCTGCTCGGCGGCGAGACCGCGGAGCACCCGGGGGTCATGGAGCCCGATGCCGTGGACCTCGCTGCGGCGGCCCTCGGCGTGGTCGAGGAGGGCGAGGAGCTTGGGCCGCACCGGGTGCGTGCCGGCGACCTGGTCGTCGGCCTCCACTCCCCGAACCTCCGCTCCAACGGCTTCTCCCTGGTCCGCAGCGTCCTGGGAGATGCCCTCGACGAACATGCGGCGACGCTCCTGGAGCCATCGGTGATCTACGCCCCGAGGGTCATGGAGGCCGTGGCCACCGGGGCGGTCCACGCGGCGGCCCACATCACGGGGGGCGGGATCCCGGGCAACCTCCCGCGGGCCCTGCCGGACGGCCTGGGTGCGGTGATCGACACCGCCACCTGGGAACGGCCGGCGGTGTTCGACCTGATGGCCGGCCGCGGCGTCCCCGAGGACGAGATGTACCGGGTGTTCAACATGGGCATCGGCTTCTGCCTGGTGGTCGACCCCTCCCGGGCGGAAGAGGTGACCGCGATCGGTGGTTCCGTGATCGGAGAGATCGTTCCAGGATCAGGAGTCGAGTTGAGATGAAGTTCGCCGAGGCCACCGCCGTCGAGAAGGTCGGCGACGGCAGCTATGCGGGCGAGGTCCACCCGAACTGGGACATCGCCGGGATCACCAACGGTGGCTACCTCATCGCCATCCTGGCCCGCGCCATGGGCGAGGAGGCGCCGGGCCGGGAGCTGAAGTCGGTCTCCGCCCGGTTCCTCAACCCGGGCTTCCCCGGCCCGGTGACGATGGAGGTGGAGACACTCAAGGAGGGCAAGGGCACCACCACCCTCCAGGGCCAGCTCTTCCAGGGGGGCAAGACCCTGTTCACCGCCCACGCCACCTATTCGGTGCCCGGGATGGGGTCGGAGATCGACGCGTCGTTCCGGCCGGCTCCCGAGGTGCGTCCGCCCGAGGAGTGCCCCCGGCTGGTGCCTGCCCTCGACGGGTCGATGCTGCCGCCACCGTTCACGGCGAACGTTGACCTGATGATGGAGCCGGAGAGCCTGGTGATGGGACCGGCCGCCCAGGGCCGTGCGCCCGACATCAAGGGCTGGTTCCGCCTGCTCGACGGTGAGCTGCTCGACCCGTACGGCCTCGTCCTCGCCACCGACGCCTTCCCGCCGGCAGTGTTCACCGCGGGCTTCCCGCTCGGCTGGACGCCGACGGTCGACATCTCGATCTACATCCGCGACCCCGGGCCGCACGAGATCGTGAAGGCCCACGTCCACACCCGCCACGTCACCAACGGGTGGCTCGAGGAGGACGTGGAGCTCTGGGACACCGCCGGGCGCCTCGTCGCGCAGTCCCGCCAGCTGGCGCTGCTGGCGAAGGGATAGGCCGGGCCAGAGCCCGGCGAGCAGCGCCGCTTTCCGGTCCGGGCCCAGAAAGGTCGACTCGATCGAGTTGCGGGCCAGCGTCCTCAGCTGCTCGTCGCCCAGTCCGAACGCCTGCTGGAGGCCCCGGTAGTTGTCGCCCACGTAGCCGCCGAAGTAGGCGGGGTCGTCGGAGTTGACCGAGACCAGGAGGCCCGCCTCCAGCATCCGCGGCAGCGGGTGGTCCTCCAGGCGGTCCACCACCCGGAGCGCCACGTTGGAGAGAGGGCACACGGTGAGCGGGACCCGGTCGCGCACCAGCCGGGCCACCAGGTCGGGGTCCTCCAGGCTGCGCACCCCGTGGTCGATCCGCTCCACTCCGAGGATGTCGAGGGCGTTCCACACGTACCCGGGCGGCCCCTCCTCGCCGGCGTGGGCCACCGTCCGCAGACCCAGCGTGCGGGCGATCTCGTAGGCCTCGACGAACCACTCCGGCGGGTTGCCCACCTCCGAGGAGTCGAGGCCCACTGCGATGACGCCCTCCAGGTGCGGCTCGGCCTCGCGGATGGTCGCCACCGCCTCTGCCGGGGGG
>QGUS01000335.1 GCA_003242515.1 Actinomycetota bacterium | reverse complement strand
GCCCCGACCAGCGGCAGCGCGATGACGAGCCAGAGGAAGTCGATGGCGAGGTCCGTCATCCCTTCATCTCCGCCAGCTCGTCGACGGATGCGGTGGACCGCAGCCTGAAGATGGACACGATGATGGCGAGGCCGACTACGACCTCGGCCGCGGCGACCACGAGGATGAAGAAGACCGCCACCTGGCCGCCGATGTCGTTGAGGGCCCTGCCGGCGGCCACCAGGGTGAGGTTGACGGCGTTGAGCATCAGCTCGATGCACATGAACATCACCAGGGCGTTGCGCCGGATGAGCAGCCCCACCGCCCCGATGAGGAACAGGGCGGCGGCAAGTCCCATGTACCAGCCCGGATCGACCATCAGCTCCTTCTCCGGTAGTGCGCCAGGGCCACCGCGCCGGCGGCCCCGATGGTGAGCAGCAGGGCCGTGGCCTCGAAGGCGATGACCCAGTCGGTGAACATCGGCTCGGCGACCCGGGCGACGGTGCCGTTGGTCGCCTGCGGGTCGATACGCGACGCCGCGGCGGGCACCCACTCGAAGTCACCGAAGAAGGTGATGGCGGCGATGCCGAGGACGAGTAGGCCGCCGACGATGCCCGCGGCGATCCGCTGCGAGCGGAGAGTCTCCCGCCGCTCCTCGGAGCGGTCGACGCCGATGAGCATGATCACGAAGAGGAACAGGGTCATCACCGCGCCGGCGTAGACGATCACCTGCACGGCGGCGAGCAGGTGCGCGAGGTGGACGACGTAGATGACGGCGACGCTGAACAGCGTGCCCAGGAGGCCCATCGCCGAGTAGACGGGGTTCCGGGACAGCACGACCGTCGCGGCGCCCGCGAGGGCACCGATCGCCATGAGGACGAACAGGACCGCTTCGATCATTCCCCGCTCCGCCGGTCTCGCTCCTCCTGGGACGGCTCCGGCGACCAGTCCGCCGAGCCGGGCGTGCCCTGCCACATCTGCACGCCCTCATAGGCGGCCCGACCACCCGGTGCGGTCGCCCGCACCCAGCCGTCGGCCGTCTGCAACTCGTCGAGGTCGGCGAGCGGGTCGTCGGGGAACATGTGCGGCACGGTCCCGTCCGGCCGCATCAGCAGCTCCTCCTTGGTGTAGATGCCGTCCTCACGGTTGGTGGTGGACATCTCGAAGAGGTGGGTCATGGTGATCGCCTCGGTGGGGCACGCCTCGACGCACAGCCCGCAGAAGATGCAGCGGAGCATGTTGATCTCGTAGACGTAGCCGTACCGCTCGCCGGGCGAGACCGGGTTCTCCGGGTCGTTGTCGGCGCCCCGGACGTAGATGCACTTGGCGGGGCAGGCGCCGGCGCACAGCTCGCACCCGATGCACTTCTCCATCCCGTCCGGGTAGCGGTTGAGGACGTGACGGCCGTGGAAGCGCTGCGGCTTCTCCCGCTTCACCTCCGGGTACGGGCGCGTCACTAGCTCCCGGCCGCTGATGGTGCCGATCATGGTGCGGCCGGTGACCGCCAGTCCCTTGAGCAGATCCTTGACTACGCCCATCTCACCTCACCCCCACGGCAGACCGAACTGTCGCCACGCCAGCACCACCCCGGACAGGACGACCCATCCGAGGGCCGCAGGGATCAGCCGCTTCCAGCCCAGCGTCATCAGCTGGTCGTACCGGAGCCGCGGCAGCGTGGCCCTGATCCAGATGAACACGAAGAAGATGGCATAGGTCTTGAGGAGGAACCAAACCGTGGGCAGGGCGCCGGAGACGAATGCCGGCAGGGTCCCCTCCCACGTCGGCCCGAGCCACCCGCCGAGGAAGAGCGTGGCGGTGATGGCGGACATCGAGAAGACGTTGATGTACTCGGCCAGGAAGAACATGGCGAAGCGCATGCCCGAGTACTCGGTGTGGTAGCCGCCCACCAGCTCCTGCTCCGCCTCGACGAGGTCGAACGGCGGGCGGTTGGTCTCCGCGACCGCCGCGATCAGGAAGATCACGAAGGCGGCGATCTGCGGGATGATGTTCCAGCGGGGCACCCAGGAGAGGAGCGGGTGGATGTCGCCCCAGTTCCCCTGCTGCCGGAGC
>QGUS01000072.1 GCA_003242515.1 Actinomycetota bacterium | reverse complement strand
TTGGCGGTTTCGTGGGCCCGGGGATTTTTATAAGAGGCAGGCCCGGGGGCGCCCTCCGGGCCTTCCCCCTCACCGTTAAGAACGTGATCGACGAGGAGCTGCCCGTCGGGACGCCGGCGACGTTCGCCGCCGCGGGCCTGGTCGAGGTGTCCCGTCCGTCGAAGCGCCGGATGGTGATGCGCCTCGACTTCTAGGCGCCCTCGGGGAGGCTGATGTCGGCGATCGTGGCGCCGAAGTGGTCGGCCAGGTCCCGTGGCGAGAGGTGGAGGTTCACCCCGTGGGCCCCTCCCCCGATGGCCACGGTCTCGTGCTCCATGGCGGCGCCGTCGATGATCACGGGGAGGACCGACCTGGCTCCGAAGGGAGTGATGGCGCCCCGCTCGTAGCCGGTCACCTCCCGGGCCTCCCCGGCGTCGGGCATGGTCATGCGGCGGACGCCCAGGAGCTCCCGGAGCTTCGGCCAGTCGAACTTCCGTCCGCCCGGGACCAGAACGAAGAGGTAGTCACCCTCGCCACGCCGCACCACGAGGGTCCGGAGCAGGGCGCCCAGAGGGATGCCCTGGAAACGGGCGCTCTCCTCCGCGCTGGTGGCGCGTTCGGTCCGGACCACCCGGTGCGGGATCCCCGATGCGGCAATCGCCCTGAGGGCGGGTGTGTCGGTCATCGACGGAGACGATAGGTCCGACTTCACAGTGGGTCGGCGACCGCCCTAGAATCCAGGGTCGCTAGGGCCCATAGCTCAGTCCGGTTAGAGCGCATCCCTGATAAGGATGAGGTCCGTGGTTCAAGTCCACGTGGGCCCACTCCCCGAAGAGGCGTCAGGCCTCCTGCTTCAAGGCCACCCACAGGCCTTCCCCGTACTCCGTGACCACCCCGTGGTCGTCGACCGTGAGGTCCGCCTCGAATCCCGGTGACCGGTACCGGTAGGAACGATCCCCCGTCCGCTCATAGCTCTGCGTCAGCATCTGGACGGTCATCTCCGGGAAGCGCACCCACGCCGCCTGGAGGTCCGCGGAGTCACCGACCGCCAGACCGAGCCGGCGGATCGGCAGGGTGTTGGTGGATGGGGTGATCCCGAGGTCCACATCGAGGCATCCGGTGAGGTCGGTGCGCGTGATCCCGTCGACCACCCAGGTGCCGCTCCCGTCGTGCTCCAGGAGCATCGTCCGCGCCGCCGAGTTGCACACCACCGAGACGCGGCGGGTGACCCAGTCGGGGTCGGTGATCACCTCGTAGACCGAAGCGAACTGGGCGCCGTCTATGGTCCCGACCACCCGGCCCCGCAGCACCGCTCCATCGGGGCCCTCATCGAGGCCGAAGACCTCTACCCCGGTGAAGTCGGGCTGGTCGATCCTCCAGAGGGTGCGCGGCATCCCCTGAAGCTACCGCCGGGTCGCCCCGTAACGGCGACGGCCCGCCCGGGGCGACCGGACGGGCCGCTGCCCGGTGCGATGGTCGTACATCACGCCGTCCGGAAACGCCTCGCCTGCAGGCCCGTGGAACGGATCTGGTCGAGGACCCGGATGAACAAGGAACCCTTCAGTACTTGCTCGTTCCGGCGCAGCCGGCCCGGGATCCCGTCGTATGCCATGACCCGCGGATCGCCGGCGATCAGCTCCCGCCTGTACTCGGATTCGGCTCGCAGGTGCCGTTCGGAGCTGAGCATGTGTTTCTCCTTTCCTCCCGCGCCTCTCGTTCCTACGGCGCTGTCCGGGTGTCTCCCGTGACACTGCGAACGTATGCCGCGATCTCCTTCCCGTCGTCGGGGCACGCACCCATCCGCCCCTCATGGATCACCCATTCCCGTCCCCATACGACACCCACGAGCACCCCCATCGACCCCTATACGACCCCCATGCGGCCCGTCCCGCCCCTACTTCCGTCCCCATCCGGCATACGGAAGGGGACTATTCGCGGACACCGTGCCTCCTGGAGGTGTAGAAACCATCCCGTGGCCGACACTTCACTGCGACCGATGGAGCCGGAGGACGTCCCCGCCGTCGCCGGCATCCTCGCCGACCCCTCCCTCGCCGGGCGGCGCGGCTTCGACATCTCCCGCCCCGTCCCCCGGTCGGTCGACTCCATCGTCCGCTGGCTGAATCGGGCCCTAGAGGAGGAGGACGGCGCCATGTGGGCCGTCGAGTCGGGCGGTGTGGTCGGTCTGGCCCGCGCCTCGTGGGGGTGGGACGCCGCCAGCCCCTGGGTCCATGTGGTGATCGACCCGAGGCACCAGCGGCACGGCCATGCGACCCGGGCGTTCCATCTGATGCTCGACCACCTCTTCCTCTACACGCCCGCCCACATCGTCCAGGCCGGCGTGCCCGGCTGGGACGAGGAGGGTCTGGCCTTCATGGCGCACCTGAGCGGCCGGGAGGTGGGCCGGATGCGGCGCGTCGGGATCCGTGAGGGCGCCTACTTCGACGAGGTCGACTTCGTGTTCACCCGTGACGACTGCGAGGTCCGGCGTGGCGCTGGAGGGTGAGCTGACCAGGCTGCGGGAGATCCGGGAGGAGGACCTCCCGGTCTTCGTCGAGCTCCGCAACGACCTGGAGACCCAGGCCTGGAGCCGGACGCTTCCGCCCGACTACACGCTGGAGATGATCCGGCGCCGCTACTGGGACCGGGACTTCTCGTACCACCGCAACGACGCGATCTTCATCGTGGAGGTGAAGGAGAGCTGCGAGGTGGCCGGGATGATGTCATACAGCGGCGTGGTCGACCGGTTCGAGGCCGACTGGGGGCTGGCGATCCGCAAGGAGTTCTGGGGCACGGGCGTGTCCCGGGACGCCTCCGACACCATGCTCCGCTTCCTCTTCCACGAGCTCGGCCTGCGAGTGGTGCGGCTCTGGACGCAGTCGGGCAACGAGCGGGCCGTCGCCACCTTCGAGAAGCTCGGGTTCAAGGTGGCCACCCGGACGCCCGGGGCCATCTTCAAGGGCGGCCGCTGGGTGGACAACATCTGCATGGACCTCCTCAGGGAGGAGTGGTACGCCCTCCACCCCGACCTCGAGGACGGTCTCGGCGACCCGATCGCCCGCTAGGCGGCGGCTCCGGCCAAACCCAGGACCGGGGCCTCGACGACGGTCTCCACACCGCCGCTCCCGGCAAGAGCCCTGGCCCCGCAGCACCCATGTGGCCTCCACGCCCCTCGGGCGCGCTTTGCGTCCGGCCGACCGATCAGCGGCGGTTGGTCGGCGTGGCCTGGTGGAACACCAGGCGCCATTTGCCGTCCGGATAGAAGCGCCACACCGAGGAGCGGTTGGCGGCGGTGGCGAAGTCGAGGCCCATCTCCGTGCGGTAGGTGACCAGGGCCACCTCGACGCCGAGCAGCCTGATCTCCAGGTCCGGCAGTGGCAGCTTCGCCGCGATCTCCACCGGATCGGTGCGGATGATCTGCATCCGGTTCCAGACCCGGCCCGAAGACCCGAACTCCACGAACTCGGGCGCCAGCAGCTCGTCCATGTACTGCTGGTCGAAGCGGGTCTCCGGCAGGTAGAGGGACTCCTCCAGCCGCTGGAGGACGGTGAAGACGTCGGCGTCCGACGAAGCCCGGTCCATCCGGGGGCAACCTAATCGCCGGCAGCCCGGAGCATGCGGATGTTTCTCAGCGGCCCGGTCCGGCGGGGGGACGGTCGCCGTTCACGGGTGGCGGTCCGTACGGGAGCGGGATGTACTCGACGGACGGGCGCTGCTGCTTCGGCTGCGGGTAGAGGTCCATGATCTCCCGCACCTCCTCCGGGAGGTCGGTGGCCACGGGCAGGCCCAGCTCGCGTACCTTGTCCACGGTGATCGGGTAGTCGTGGGTCCACCGGCCGTCCGACAGCATCACCGCCAGCTCCTCCGCCCTGACCCGGTCCATCCCGTTGCCCGTGAGGATGTCGACGAGGAACTCCTTCACCTGGGCGCGGGCCTTGGCGGCCATGTCGGCGAAGATCAGCGTCTGGTCGTCGAGCTCGTTGATGTCCTTGCGCTCCACCGCGGCGAGGATCGACGCCGCCGGGTAGCCGCCGAGCTGCGGGTCGACCGGACCGAGCACGGCGGACGGGGACATGAGGATCTCGTCGGCGGCGAGGGCGATCATCGTCCCGCCGCTCATGGCGTAGTGGGGCACGATCACGGTGACCTTGCCCTGGTGCTGCACCAGGGCCCGGGCGATCTGCTCGGAGGCGAGCACCAGCCCGCCGGGAGTGTGGATGACGAGGTCGATGGGGACCGACGGGTCGGTGAGCTCGATGGCCCGGAGCACGGCCTCCGAGTCGTCGATGTCGATGTAGCGGGCGAAGCGGAACCCGAAGAAGGACATCCCTTCCTGCCGGTGGATGAGCGTGATCACCCGGCTCCCCCGCCGGGACTCCAGGCGCTTGATCGCCGCGACGCGGCGCGCCAGCAGGATCCGCTGCTGCAGGATCGGCTGGACGAAGCCGACGAAGATCAGGACGAGCCAGAGCAGGCCGATCGAGTCCACTGCTTGATCACTCCCTTCTCGCCCGAACGCTACCGGCTGGTTCAATAGCCCGATGCGCCGCGTCGTCTACATGATGAACGTCTCGGCCGACGGCTACATCACCGCTCCGGCCGGCGGCATCGACTGGTCGGTGCCCTCCGACGAGGTGTTCCGGTTCCACATCCAGCGGATCCGGGGCGTCGACGTGCATCTCCTCGGACGGAAGCTCTACGAGACCATGCTCTACTGGGAGACGGCGGCAGACCAGCCCGGCCTCTCCGACGACGAGCTGGAGTGGACCCGCCTCTGGAACGCACTCCCCAAGGTGGTGTTCTCGAGGACGCTCAACACGGTCATACCGAGCGCCCGGCTCGCCACCGGCAGCCTGGAGGATGAGATCCGCAAGCTGAAGGCGGAGCCGGGTGACGGGGAGATCGCCATCGGCGGCGCCAACCTAGCGGCGCAGGCAGCGGCACTCGACCTGATCGACGAGTACGCCATGATCGTCTCGCCCGTCCTGGTCGGCGGGGGGATCCCCTACTTCCCGCAGGACGGACGACTGGTCACCCTCGAGATGGTCGACGCCCGGGAGTTCGGCGGCGGATTCTCCTACCGCCGGTATGCGGTCAGGCGGTGACGGTCGAGCCCCGGTGCGGCGATCCGGACTAGCTTGACCGTATGAGCCTGCGGGACATCCTCCTCACCATCCACATCATCGGGGCCGCCATCTGGTTCGGCGCCGCGGTGTGGTCGACCCTCGCCTACCCGAAGCACGCCAGGAAGGGGACGCTGGCCGCGGTCTCGGAAGTCGAGGAGAAGATCGGGTTCGTCTTCCCGATCTCCATCGTCCTCCTCCTGATCTCCGGGATCTGGCTCGTGATCGAGGTCGGGTACGAGTGGGAGAGCGCCTTCGTCGTGATCGGCATCATCGCCATCATCCTCAGCGGCGGTCTCAACGGCCGGGTCTTCGGCCCGGCGAAGAAGGAGGCGGCCGCGGCAGGTGGCCCGGTCGACCCGCCGGCAGCGATGCGCTGGTCCCCCCTCGTCTACACCGTGATCTTCGTGGTCACGATCTGGGCGATGGTGGTCCGTCTCGGCGTCTGACCGCGCCGGGGTCGCGAAACAAAATCGTCGCTGCCCTCTAGACGCGCGCCGGAGGGTTTGATAGAAAGTCACTGTCTGGCCGATGGGCTCTTCGGGGTTCGTCGGCCAGACGCTTTTTCTCTCCCCCCCAGCCCGCGCCGCCCGGCATCCCAGCCTGCGGCGCGCCCTTCCCATCGAACGCGTGTTCGATTAGGGTGGTCTCATGGGAGACCTGAGGTGGAGGGCGCCCGGAGGAGGGGGGCTCTTCGAACCCAGCCGGCGTGTCGTCGGCCGGGGCGCCTACCGCGGCCTCACCTTCCACGAGGTCGAGGCCCGCTCCATCCTCAACCGCGTCAACGCCCCCAACCTCCCGTTCAACTGGACCATCAACCCCTACCGGGGCTGCAGCCACGCCTGCGTCTACTGCTTCGCCCGCCCCACCCATGAGTACCTGGGGCTGGGGATCGGTGAGGAGTTCGAGACCGAGATCGTGGTCAAGGTGAACGCCGTGGAGCTGACCCGGGCCGAGACGGCGCCGGGCCGGTGGGCCGGCGAGCCGATCGCCATGGGGACCAACACCGATCCCTATCAGGCGGCCGAGGGGAAGTACCGGCTGACCCGGGGGATCCTCGAGGTCCTGGTGGAGCGGTCCAACCCCTTCAGCATCCTCACCAAGTCGACCCTAGTCCTCCGCGACCTGGGCCTCATCGTGGAGGCGTCGAGGCGGGCCGAGGTGACCGTCAGCTTCTCCATCGGGACCCTCGACGAGCAGGTCTGGCGGGAGACCGAGCCCGGCACTCCGCACCCGAGGCGGAGGGTCGAGGCCATCTCCCGGCTCAAGGAGGCTGGCATCCGCACCGGGGTCCTGATCGCCCCGATCATCCCCGGCCTCTCCGACCGGGCCGACCAGGTAGCCGAGGTGGAGAAGGCGTGTCGCGACGCGGGCGCCGACTCGATCGGGAAGATCCGGCTGCACCTGCGCCCCGGCGTCAAGGAGCACTACATGGGTTGGCTGCGGGAGGCCCACCCGGAGCTCGTCGACCGCTACGAGGCGCTGTACCGCAACCGGGCCTACCTGCCCCGGTCGCGCGACGGGTCCCGCCCGGTTCCCCGGCCAGCCCGGAAGCCGGCGCCGGCCCGGGAGGTGGTACAGCCCACGCTCCCGTTCGGCTGAGATCAGGGCAGGACTACGACCGTCGTGCCGACCTCCGCCCAGTGGTACAGGAGGCGGGCGTCCTCGTCCGCCTGGCGGACACAGCCCGCGCTGCGGTACTCACCGAGGGCGTCCTCGCTCTGCAGGGGCCTGCCGCGGGCGTCCCGGGGGATGGCGTGGAAGCCGATGGGAAGGTTCTTCCCGCGGGCGAACCGGACCATGTACGCCATGGTGATCCCGTCGTGGCCCGCCCACGCCTTCTCCGACTTGGAGTACACCTGATAGGTCCCCGGATTGGGCACTCCCCTGCGGCCCGACACCGGGTAGGTGGCGGTGACGATCCCGTCCGCCTCCACGAGCCACACCCGCTGCTGCGAGTTGGAGTAGACGATGCGGCGGCCCCGGCCGGAGTCGGGCGGGACCGGGTGCTCGGGGCGCTCGTAGCCGGCGAGGACGTCGACGAAGAACCGCTCCTCCTCCACCGTCACCGGGATCCTCGCATACCGTTCGTCCACGAGCGGCCCGTCCCCGCGGGCCACGCCGCTAGCCACCAGCACCTCCGACCCGTCGTCGGCGGTCTCGAGGTCGTAGGCGACGTGCTCGATCCGACCCCATGACGCCCACCGGTATCGGAGGCCGTCGGCGAGGAAGGCGAAGTGCTCCCGATCCCCGAGAGCGAGCCGGGACGCCGACCCCAGCACCTCCCAGGCGGCGTCCATGTCGCCGGAGCGCACCGCATCCACCCACGCCTCGAAGGCCTCGATCGCGCCGGCGCGGCGGTCCACCGTGGTGGTCGTGGTGGCGGGCGCGGGGGTCGTCGGGGCGGCGGGGACCGGGGGGGGGGGCAGCTCCGCCACGGGGGGCGGGGGGGCCGCCCACGACAAGGGGGGGCCCCCCGCCCCCACGCGGG
>QGUS01000071.1 GCA_003242515.1 Actinomycetota bacterium | reverse complement strand
GGGTCGCGTCTTCCGGTTCTGAGCACGTAGATGACACCGGAGCCGATGAGCACGGGAAGGACGCCTGCGACGCCGAAGAGCAGCCAGGGGACCGTCGACTTGGAGCTGAAGCCGTCGGGCCGGTCGTTCGTCCAGTGTGTGGCGATGACGTCGGGCAGCTCGTCCCACCAGGAGTAGACCAGCCCCATCCCCGCCCCGGCGATCACCAGGGGCGCGACGATGCCCAGGAGCACCGCCATCAGCACGATACTGCGGTCGTTTCTCATCTAGAGGTGTTATAGCACAACTAGCACACGGTCGGAGGGGAATCCCCTCCCGCACGGCCCGGAAGCGGTAGCGTTTGGCCGCACATGGCCAGGATCCTGATCGCCGACGACTCGGAGACCATCACGACCCTGCTCGCCACCGCCCTGCAGTCCAGCGGCTACGAGGTCGAGGTCGCCACCGACGGGAACCAGGCCTACCAGATGGGGCTGGAGTCGGAGCACGACCTCGCCATCCTCGACCAGCTCATGCCGGGCCTGCTCGGCCTGGAGGTGATCGATCGCTGGCGGGAGGCGGGGATCGAGACGCCGGTGATCATCCTCACGGGGGTGGACGACGAGCGGACGGCCGTGGAGAGCCTCGACCGGGGCGCCGTCGACTTCGTGCGCAAGCCGTTTCGGCTCCCCGAGCTGATGGCCCGCATCCGCCAGCGGATCTGACGAATCCGTTTCATGAACGGCCCGTGCGGGCCGATGAAACAGGGACATCATGTCCCTCCTCGAGCTCGTCCAGTACGCCACCCTGGTGGTACTCGTCCTCGACGCCGTCGGCGTCGGGACGCTCATCGTCCTCAAGGCGGTGAACCGCCGGAGGCGTCTGGCCACCGAGCGCCGCAAGCGCGAGTACATGCGGCTCATCAGCCGTCACGTCGCCTTCGAGTACTGCACCGACCCGATCCCGGCCGACGCCGCCCGGGACCCGGCGTTCATCGACGCCATCATCGACTTCCGCAACGTCCTCGCCGGCTCCGAGCTCGCCAACCTGGAGCGTCTCATCTCCCGCCACGGCGTCGTGCGGAGGCTGATCAAGGACCTCTCCTCCCCCTGGAAGGTGAAGCGGCTCCGTGCGGCCATGGCCCTGGCGGAGATCGGCGGAGACGAGACCGTCGACGTCCTCCTCGCCCACCTCGACGATCGGGAGCCGGAGATCAGGGTCCAGGCGGCCCGGGGCCTGGGCCGGATCGGCTGGACCCCCGCCATCGACGAGATCGTCTCGCGTTTCGGCCGGGTCTCCCCGTGGGTGCGGGCCCGGTTCGCCGACACGCTGATCGGCTTCGGCGCCGACGCCACCTGGCCGCTCGTGGCGTACGTGATGGTCAACCACCGCCACGAGACGGCGGGCCCGGTCGCCGCCATCCGGACGCTGGCCGCCATCGGCGACGCCCAGGCGGTGAAGCCGCTGATGGACGTGCTGGAGACCGCCACCGACACCGAGGTGACCATCGCCGCCCTCGACGCCCTCGGCTCCCTCGGCCATCCCATGGCTGCCCCGGTGATGCGAACCGCGGCGACCAATCCCGATTGGAGGATCCGGGCCAAGGTGGTCACCGCCCTCGGCCAGGTCGGAGACGTAGGGGCGCTCGAGGTGCTCGCCACCGCCCTCACCGACGAGAGCTGGTGGGTCCGCCGCAACGCCGCCGCGGCCCTCGGCGCCGTCCCCGGCGGCCTGGACCGCCTGTACGAGGCGGTGGCCGGCGACGACCGGTTCGCCTCCGACGCCGCCATGGAGGCCCTCGTCGACATCGGCGAGCTCACCGCGGCCCGGATGCGCATGGAGGGCGGTATCGCCGCGCCACGGGACCTCGCCCTGATCTCGCACGTGGAGGCCCACGCATGACGCTGCGCACGGCCCTGCAGTGGGTGGGCTACGGCGTCTTCGCCTACTTCATCCTGATGCAGGCGTACATCCTGACGCTCAACATGATCTCGGCCTGGGCCCTGCGCCGGGACCACCACCTCAACCGGTTCGGGCGGGTCACCGAGATGCTGTCGTCCCGCACCACTCCGCCGGTCACCATCGTCATTCCCGCCTTCAACGAGGAGGTCGGGATCGTCGACGCCGTCCGGTCGATGTCGCTCCTCAAGTACCCGCGGTTCGAGATCGTGGTGGTCAACGACGGGTCGAAGGACGGCACCCTGCAGGCGCTCATCGACGCCTTCCGCCTGGAGAAGGTCGCCCTCCCCTACCGGCCCGACATCGAGACCAAACCGGTCCGGGGGCTGTACCGCGGCCGCGGAGCGGTCGACATCACCGTCATCGACAAGGAGAACGGCGGCCGGGCCGACGCCCTCAACGCGGGCCTCAACGCCGCCCGGTACCCCTATGTCCTCTGCACCGACGCCGACGTCATCTTCGAGGGCGACGCCCTGATGCGGGCCATGGCCCGCGTGGTGGAGGACCGGGAGCGCACCGTGGCCGTCGGCGGGAACATCCGGCCGATCAACGAGAGCGAGGTGGCGCTGGGGCACCTGATCGAGGCGACGGTGCCCCGCCGGCTCATCCCCCGCATGCAGGTGCTCGAGTACGTCCGCACCTTCCTGGGGGTCCGTCCGGCGTGGTCGGCGATCAACGGCCTGCCTCTCATCTCCGGCGCCTTCGGCGTCTGGCGCCGCTCCATCGCCGTGGCCGTAGGCGGGTTCACACCCGGGCACTTCGGCGAGGACATGGACATGACGATGAAGTTCCACCGGCACTGCCGCGCCCAGGGCATCCCCAACCGGATCATGTACGAGCCGACCGCGGTGGCTTGGACGGAGGTGCCGGAGACCCGGAGGGTGCTCCGCCGCCAGCGGATCCGCTGGCACCGCGGCCTGATCCAGGTGGTCCGGGAGTTCCTCCCGCTCGCGTTCCGCCCCCGCTACGGAGTGCTCGGGATGGTCACCTGGCCGGCGATCGTCGCGTTCGAGTTCCTGGCCCCGATCGTTGAGTTCATCGGGTGGATCGTCATCCCCGTCGCCTGGGCGATCGGTTGGCTCGCCTGGGAGCCGTTCCTCTGGCTGCTCGTCCTCGCCTTCGGCATGGGGCTGCTCAACTCGCTGGTCTCGCTTCTCCTCGACGAGGCCCACGGCTACTTCGACTCGAAGCGGGACACCGCCCGCCTCCTGGTGATGGCGGCGATCGAGAACCTCGGGTTCCGGCAGCTCACCGTCTGGTGGCGGATCCGGGCGATGCTCGGCGGCGAGGCCACGAAGACGTGGGGCAACATGGAGCGGCAGGGCTTCGCCACGAAGACGGCTACCGCTCCTCCAGCTCCTCCAGCGTCTTCGGCCAGTCGTCCTTGAGGATCCGGGAGAGCGACCGGTCGGCCAGGATCCGGCCCCCGGTCTGGCACCCCGGGCAATAGTTGGCCTCGTTCTCCGAGTAGACGATCCGCTGCACCGGTGCGCCGCAGCGGGGGCACGGCTGCTTGAACTTCCCGTGGACGGCCATGTCCTCGCGGAAGGCGGTCACCTTCGTCGGCCACCCGTCCCCGACCTCCTCGCGGAGGCGCTCGATCCAGCCGTTCAGCGACCGGACCACGGCCTCGTGGAGGCGGGCGACCTCCTCGTCCGTCAGCTGCGAGGTCCGCTTCACGGGGGACATGCCGGCCTCCCAGAGGATCTCGTCCGAGTAGGCGTTGCCGATCCCGCTGAAGATGTGCGGGTCGGTGAGGGCCCGCTTCAGGGTGCGGTTCTCCGACCGCAGGGCCCGGGCGAACTCCTCCGGTGCTGCTTCCAGCGGCTCGACGCCGCCGGGGTCGAGCAAATGGAGCTGCTCCTCCCCCCGCACCATCCAGATGCCGGCCCGCTTCTTCGTGCCCTGCTCGGTGAGGATGAGCGTGCCGGCGTCGAAGTCGACGGCCGCGAGGCCGACCTTCTTGGGGACGGGGGCCCCGGGACGCTCCCACCGGAGCCGCCCGGCGATCATCAGGTGGATCACCATGAACAGCTCGTCGGGGAAGCAGAAGACGATCCGCTTCCCCAGCCTCCGGAAGCCGGTGACCTCCCTGCCGACCGGGGCGTCGTAGGGCGGGTCGTAGGTGCGGAGGACGGACGGCGAGGCGATGCGGACGCCCTGCACGACCTGCCCCAGCACCCTCTTCTCCAGGGCTTCGATGTAGACGGTGATGTCGGGGAGCTCGGGCATTTGCGGGGTACTTGGTACATGGTGCCGGGGCCCGGGACAAGCGACCGGGCGCATCGCTTCCGGTGAGAACCCCCAAAGAGCAAGCCCCGCCCGGTGGGCGGGGCCACTCTCGGTACCGACTGGCGGCCTGCGACCGCCGGTTCTCAGTCGTTGCTGCCGAAGCCGAAAGCCTCGTCGAAGCTGCGGGCCGGGCGCCGGCGCTTGTTGCCGCCATTGCCGCCGTTGCCACCGGAGCCCTGGCGCTCGCCACGGTCCCGGCCGCCACGGTCACCACGGTCCCGGCCGCCGCGGTCTCCGCGGTCGCCGCCACGGCCACCACGATCACCACGATCGCCGCCGCGACCACCACGGTCCTCACGCTTAGGAGCGCCCTGATCGGGATCGGGCAGCGTGGCGCCGGGCAGGGCCTCGACGAGCTCCAGGCTCACCTTGCCCCGCTCGATCTCACGCACCCGCACCCGGACGATGTCGCCCTCGGCGAGGTAGTCCTCGACCCGCTCCACCCGCTTCGAACCGTCGAGACGGGAGATGTGCAGCAGGCCGTCGCGGCCCGGGAGGATGTTGACGAAGGCGCCGAACTTGGTGATCGAGACCACCTTGCCCTCGTACTCCTGGCCGACCTCGACCTCCGGCGGGAAGGCGATCTGACGCACCTTCTCCGTGGCGGCGGCCAGGGCGGAGGCGTCGTTGGAGGCGATGCGGACGATGCCCTTGCCATCGACCTCCTCGATCTCGATCGCCGCGCCCGTGGTCTCCTCGAGCTCGCGGATCACCGCGCCCTTCGGGCCGATGACCTCGCCGATCTTGTCCTTCGGGATCTCGAGGGACTCGATCCGCGGCGCCCACTGGTTCATCTCCTCACGCGGTGCGGAGATGACGGCGTTCATGGCCTCGAGGATCTTGAGCCTGGCCTCCTTGGCCTGCTCCAGGGCGTTCTTGAGGACCTCCGACGGCAGACCGTCGATCTTGGTGTCGAGCTGGAGGGCGGTGATCACGTCCGCCGTGCCCGCCACCTTGAAGTCCATGTCGCCAAGGGCGTCCTCGGCGCCAAGGATGTCGGTGAGGGTCACGAACTTGCCGTCCTGGGCGATCAGGCCCATGGCGATGCCCGCCACCGGGTGGGAGATCGGGACGCCGGCGTCCATCAGCGAGAGGCTGGAGGCGCAGACCGACGCCATCGAGGTGGAGCCGTTGGACGACAGCACCTCGGAGACGAGGCGCAGTGCGTACGGGAACTCCTCCTCCGGCGGGATGACCGGGAGCAGCGCCTTCTCGGCGAGGGCGCCGTGGCCGATCTCGCGGCGCTTGGGCCCCCTCATGAAGCCGGCCTCGCCCGTGGCGAACGGCGGCATGTTGTAGTGGTGCATGTACCGCTTCGAGTCCTCGATGTCGAGGGTGTCGAGCATCTGCTCCATCTTGAGCATGCCCAGGGTGGTGACGTTGAGGACCTGGGTCTCGCCACGCTGGAAGAGACCGGAGCCGTGGGTCCGCTCGATGAGACCGACCTCCACGTACAGGGGCCGGAGGTCGCGGGGACCGCGGCCGTCGAAGCGGATGCCGTGCTCGATGACCCGCTGACGGGCCATCTTCTTGAGGACGGACTTGAAGGCCCGCTTCACCATGCCGAGGGTCTCGACGTCGTCCTCGGCGATGCCGAGCTCGGCGACGGTGTCCTCGAGGGCGACCTTCTCGGCCTCGTTTCGCTCCTGCTTCGCCGCGATGGTGATCACGTTGGCGATCTTCGGGGCGGCGACGGCCTCGACCCGCTGGTAGACGTCCTCGGTGTAGTCCACGGCGGGGACCCACTCGAAGTCCTTCTTGCCGGCCTTGGCGACCAGCTCGTTCTGCAGGTCGATGAGCTGGGCGATGTAGGGTTTGGCCTGCTCGATGCCCTCGGCGACGGCCTCCTCGTCGGAGGGACGGTCACCGGCCTCGATGAGGCGGATGCCCTCGGCGGTGGCGCCGGCCTCGACCATGATGATGTCGATGCCGCCGGAGGCGTTGCGACGCCCGGCGACGACGAGCTCGAACACGGACTCGTCGAGGTCCGTCTCCGTGGGGAACGGGATCCACTCGCCCTTCTTGAGGCCCATCCGGATGCCGCCGACCGGGCCCTCGAACGGCATGCCGCTCAGCATCAGGGCCGCGGAGGCGCCGTTGAGGGCGACCACGTCGAAGGGGTTCTCCTGGTCGACGGCCAGCGAGGTGACCACGACGTGGGTCTCGTAGCGGTAGCCGTCGGCGAACAGCGGCCGCAGCGGCCGGTCGATGAGACGGCAGGTGAGGATCGCCTGCTCCGAGGGGCGGCCCTCACGGCGGAAGAACGAACCAGGGATGCGACCCACGGAGTACATCCGCTCTTCGAAGTCGACGGTCAGCGGGAAGAAGTCGATGCCTTCCCGCATCTGCTTGTTGGCCGTTGCGGTGGCCAGCATGGTGGTGGCGCCGAGCTTGGCGACGACTGCGCCGTCGGCCTGCAGGGCGAGCTTGCCGGTGGACAGGGTTATCTGCTTGCCACCGACTTCGCCTCGAACCGAAATCTCTTCAGGCACGAGTGCTCCTTTTCTGTTGTATGTCAGGAGCCCGGCCTGTTGGCAGTGGTCATGCCCCCCTCGAGGACATGGCCACTGTCAACCGACTTGGCTCCTGAGCCTTTCTGCCGGGGCCGTCTCCGGCCCCGTTTGTCAATCAGGGAGTGCCGGAGCACTCCCTGAATCCTTCCTTACCGCCGGAGGCCCAGCTTGCTGATCAGGGCCCGGTACCGCTCGACGTCCTGACGGCGCAGGTAGTCGAGGAGACGGCGGCGCTTGCCGACCATCAGCAGCAGGCCGCGCCGGCTGTGGTGGTCGTGCTTGTGGACTCGAAGGTGCTCGGTGAGGTGGTTGATCCTCTCCGTGAGCAGAGCCACCTGGACCTCGGGGGACCCGGTGTCGCTCTCGTGGGTGCCGAACTCGGCAACGATCTCAGATGTGGATTTCATCACGCGGTTGTTTCTGTTCCGACAGGGGGATCAGTGGGAATGCTACCACCTTCCCGTGGCAAGACCTCACTCCCCGTCAATTCTCTCGTCCGGTCGACGTCGGCGTGCATCTGCTCCAGCAGTTCGCCGATGCCGTCGAACCGGAGCTCGGGCCTCAGCCACCAGCCGAACTCGACGCCGATGACCCTGCCATAGAGGTCGGCCTCGAAGTCGAGGAGGTAAGCCTCGATGAGCCGGGCGCCCTCGCCGAAGGTGGGGCGGACCCCGACGTTGATCGCCGCCGGCAGCCCCTCCCCGTCGACGACGGCCCAGCCCGCGTACACCCCGTCGGCGGGGATCACCTTGCGGGCGGGGGGCTCGACGTTGGCCGTCGGGAAGCCCAGATCCCTCCCCCGCTTGTCGCCGTGGATGACGCGCCCGGGGATCCGGAAGCGGGGGCCGGGGCAGGGGGG
>QGUS01000070.1 GCA_003242515.1 Actinomycetota bacterium | reverse complement strand
TTAGGGAAGCGGCCGGACATTCCGAGGTGGGCGATCAGCGTCCAGCCGTCGTCGAGGTCGCCGACGAGGAACTTCCCGTGGCGGCGCAGCGCCAGGACCCTCCGTCCGGCGAGCCGCTCCTCGACCTCCCGGGTCGACGCGTTGCGCCGGGCGGTGCGGGGATGGGTGACCTCGGCCCGCTCGATCACCCGGCCCACGAGCACGGGCTCGAGATGGCGTCGGGTGGTCTCTACCTCGGGCAGTTCGGGCAACACATCTCCTGGTGGGGGGCGCCGGATTACGGTAACCCCCCGAATGCGGATACTCCCCCGGCCGTTCGGGCTGATCGTCGCCGACGCCATGGCCGTCCTCGGCCGCACCTGGAAGACCCTCGTCCCGGTCTCCATCGCCGTGTTCGTGCCAGCGGCGCTGGCGTCCTGGGCGGCCTACTCCATCCCGGGGGCACTCGAGTTCGTGGAGGCCATCCTCCTCGAGCCGGAGACCCTGGCCGGTCTCCCCGCCGCGGAGTTCTGGGAGCGGGCCCGGCCGTTCGTCACCGCCGCGGTGGTCACGATGGTCGTGCAGCTCCTCGCGTCCGTCCTCGTGTTCCTCTTCTGCCACCGCGTCGTGATCGCGTCGGTCCGGGAACAGCCCACCGGCCGGGCCTCCCTGCAGAGGGTGCTCCGCCGCTACCCCGTCGCCGCCGCGGCCACCGTCCTGTCCGCGGCCGCCGCGTTCGGTCTCTTCCTGATCGGGTACACGGTGTGGAGCATCCCGGCGACCATCGTCGCCTTCCCCAACCCCACCGCAGAGTTCGCCGGCACCGTCCTCCTCTTCGCCTTCACCGGCCCGGGGATCTGGCTGGCCGTGTCCATGTCGATGGTGACCCCGGTCGCCTCCGTGGAGGAGAAGGGGGTCTTCGCCTCGATCCGACGCAGCGCCGCCCTGGTCAGGGGCCGTTGGTGGGCCACCCTGGGGTTCCTGCTGGTGGTGGCGATGCTCGGGATCATCGCCGTGAACCTGATCCAGCTGGTGGCCATCCCCGTCACCGCGGCCGGTGGCGGCGGCGCCACCCCGATCGCCTCGCTGCTCGGCGTCCTGGCCCAGGGACCGATCGTGGCGGCGATGGGCGTGATGTTCACCAGCTGGTACCTGGACCTGCGGGCCCGCAAGGAAGTGCTGCTGGTCGCTCAGCTCTGAGCGAGCCGGCGGAGGGCCTCCTCGGCGGCGCCCTGCTCCGCCTCTTTCTTGGAGCGGCCCTCGCCCCTGCCCATGACCTCGCCGTCGATGACAACTTCGGCCACGAACCAGCGGTCGTGGTCCGGCCCCGACCCCGTGACCTCGTAGGCCGGGCGCTTGCCGGCCTGGGCCAGCACCTCCTGGAGGCGGGTCTTGTAGTCCTTGATGCCCGGCTGGCGGGCCCGGTCCTCGATCCTCCCGCCCCAGAGGTCGAGGATCATCCGCCCGGCGACCTCCAGGCCTGCGTCCAGGTAGACGGCGCCGATCACGGCCTCCATGGCGTTGGCGAGTATCGAGTCCTTGCCCCGGCCACCGGAGCGCTCCTCGCTGGGCGACAGCTCCAGGTAGGCGCCGAGATCGATCGTCCTGGCGATCTCGGCGAGCGTGGGACGGCTGACCAGGGCGGCCCGGATCTTCGCCATCTGGCCCTCGGGGAACTGCGGGTAATCCTGGTAGAGGCGCTCGGTGATCACCAGCTGCAGCACGGCGTCACCGAGGAACTCGAGGCGCTCGTTGTCGGCCCGGCCGGGGTCGTCTGCGCTGACGGAGCGATGGGTGAGTGCGAGTAGCAGGAGGTCCCGGTCGGCGAAGGTGTGGCCGAGCCGGGCTTCGATGCTCATACGAGGCGAGCCGCGATCTTCCCGGGGAGGTCCCGCTCCGCGGCCTCCGCGGCAACCTGGAGCGCGTTGGCGATCGCCACCCGGCTCGACGAGCCGTGGCCGATCACCGCGACGCCCTTCACGCCGAGCAGCTGGGCGCCTCCATGGGTCTCCGGGTCGAGACGGTGCCGCACCTCGTTGAGGGCGGGCAGCACCTGGGCCCTGACCTCGGGCGGGAGCTTGGAGATCGCCTCCTGGAAGTACCCGCCGACGAGCTTGGCGGCGCCCTCGGTGGTCTTGAGGAAGACGTTGCCGACGAAGCCGTCCGTCACCACCACGTCGCAGCGGTCGGCGGCGACGTCACGCCCCTCGACGTTGCCGATGAAGTTGAGGCCGCTCGCCTCCAGGATCTCATGGGCCGTCTTCTCCAGCTCGCGGCCCTTGCCCTTCTCCTCGCCGATGTTGAGCAGGCCGATGCGGGGGCGCTCCACGCCGAGGATCAGCTCCGCCGCGACCGATCCCATGACGGCGAACTGGAGGAGCTGGTTGGCGTTCACCTCGGGGTTGGCCCCTGAGTCGAGGACGAGCGTGGGGGTGCCGGGTGTCGGGAAGATCGTGGCGATGGCCGGACGCTGCACGCCCTTGATGCGGCCGACGAGGAGCGCCGCCGCGGCCATGGCCGCACCGGTGGAACCGGCGCCCACGAAGCCGGCGGCGTCGCCCGAGGCGACCATTCGGGCGCAGACCGAGATGGAGGCGTTGGGCTTCTCCCGGAGCGCACGCGCCGGGTCCTCGCCCATCTCGATGACTTCGGGCGCGTCGACGACGGGGAGGTCGGCCTCGAGCCGCTCCAGCTCGGACCGGACGATGGACTCGGGACCGACGAGGACGACATCGACCCCGCGACGCGCCGCATCGACCGCACCGGCGACGGTCTCTGCGGGGGCGTGATCGCCCCCCATGGCGTCGAGGGCGATTCGGGCCAATCGGGTCAGTCGGTCGCGATCACTTCACGGCCGGCGTACGTGCCGCACTCCCGGCACGCACGGTGCGGGAGCTTCGGCTTGCCGCACTGTTCACAGGCCACGGTGCGCGGCGCGTCGACCTTCCAGGCGGCCTTGCGCTGCCTGGTCCTCGAACGCGAGCTCTTCTTCTTGGGCACCGCCATGACGGAGCACTCCTGATTCAGGGGTCGAACAGGTCCTTGAGGGATGCGAAGGGCGAGTCGGAGTCATCCGGGTGCCCGTCGCACGGATCAGTATTCAAGTCGGTTCCGCAGATTGGGCAAAGTCCCTTGCAGTCCGGCTTGCAGAGCGGGGCCAGCGGGATGGCGAGGGCGAGCTCGTCGGTGGCCGGACCGGACATGTCCACGGTGCCGTCGACGATGGCGTATCCGTCCTCGTCAGGGGTCCTGGAGAAGTACTGGCTGCCGGTGACCTCGAGGCTCTCGGTCCACTGCGTGAGGCAACGGGTGCAGGTGAGGTCGACGGGTGCGGTGACGGTGAAGGCGGCCTCCACGCCGTCGACGGTCCCGGTGAACGTGCCGGTGACCGCCATCTCGTCGTCGACGGCGGAGTCGAGGACGGAGACGTGGACGTGCTGGACGCCGGAGAAGCCGCGCTTCTGCCCCGGATGCCCGGCGATCCCTTCGACCTTGAAGATGAGAGCGTCACTCATGACCTACCCCGTGTCCCGTTGCTCGTGCCTCGACCCCGTGGCCGGGCCACCTCCGGTTTGGCCGGCTGCCTTCCCATCGCTCCCGGCGATGAGGGACCGATGGTACGGGGTGTCTACAGGGGAACTTCCGGCGGCTTGGGGCGGGCCTCGTGGAGCTCGGCACGAGCACGCTGGATCTCCGCCATCAGGCCGGCGAGGGTCGACTCCGCCTTCTGCAGGCTCTTCTCGATGAGGTCCTCCGCCTCCAGCCGGATGCGCCGGGCCTCGCCCTCGGCGCGGCGGACCAGGATGTTCGCCTCCTCCACGGCCTCGGCGACGATGTTGTGCTCCGAGACCAGGCGGTCGGCCTCCTCGCGGGCCTTGGTGACGATCTCTCGCGCCTTCTCGTTGGTGCGGGCGATGAACGCCTCCCGCTCCCGGACCATCCAGCGGGCCGCCCGCAGCTCGTCGGGGAGGCTGGCGCGGATCCGCTCCAGGCGATCGAGGAACAGCTCACGGTCGACGAGGGCGTTCGACGACAGGGGCATCGACTTCGCCTCGTGGAGGTGGACGAGGAGGTCGTCGATCATGTCGAGCACGTCCTCCGGCTCCGCCGGGGGCACGGGCGCCGTCGCCGGCGCCTGCTCGATCTGTTCCTCGACGAAGTCCCGTTCCTCGGTCATTGCAGCTTCTCCTTCAGGGCTAGCTCGACGGCTTGGGGCACCAGGCCGGTTATCGACCCTCCGAGCCTCGCCACCTCCTTGACGAGGGAGGAAGAGATGAACGAGACGTCCGGGCTCGTGGGCAGGAACATGGTCTCGATGCCGGAGAGATGCCGGTTCATGTGGGCCATCTGCGTCTCGTACTCGTGGTCGGCGGTGGTGCGGATCCCCTTCACGATCACGTCCACGCCCTTCTCGCGGGCGTGGTCGACCAGCAGGCCCGAGAAGGTGGTCACCTCGACGGTGTCGCCGAAGACCACCCGGAACAGGTCGGCCCGCTCGGCGGCCGTGAACATGTGGCGCTTGGAGGGGTTGTCGATGACGGCGACGATCACCCGGTCGAAGACGGCGCGGGCGCGTTCCACGAGGTCGATGTGCCCATTCGTGGGCGGATCGAAGCTACCGGGGCACATCGCGGTCGTCATCGGCTCACCTTCTCGTACCGGAAGATTCTTGTATCCCCGTACCGCTTTGCCGCGGCACTCTCCCAGGTTTTCGGAGCTGACGGCTCCCGGTCACCGTGGCGACGGGACAGGACGACCGTAGCTCCCGGCGCCAAGCGGGCGTCGAGCAGGGCGAGGTCGCGGTCCAGCTGCTCGGTGGGCATGTCCCACGGCGGGTCGATGAACACGAGGTCGAAGGTGGCGTCCGACGACTCCAGCCAGGAGCGGACGTCGGCGACCACGATCTCACCTCCGAGACCCACGGCGGCGAGGTTGGACCTCAGGGCCTCGACCGCCTTGCGGCCCTTCTCCACGAACACGGCCGACCGTGCGCCCCGGGACAGGGCCTCCAGGCCGAAGGAGCCGCTGCCGGCGTAGAGGTCGGCCACCCGGGCGTCGTCGACCAGGGGCCCGAGCGAGCTGAACACCGCCTCCCGCACGCGGTCGGTGGCGGGCCTGGTTCCCGTCGTGTCCGGGGCCGCCAGCCTCCTCCCCCGTGCCTGTCCGGCGATGATCCTCATGACACGAACAGCCACTCGACGCGGTCGCCCAGGACCGCCCTGATCTCCTCGACGAGTGCGGGCTGGGTGACCAGGTCGGGGTCGGAGGCGACCAGCCCGAAGGCGTCCCGCCGCGCCGCGATCAGCATCTCGAAGTCCTCCAGCAGGTCGGCGACCCGCAGGTCGCCCATGCCCGACTGCCGCGCCCCGAACACCGTGCCCTGGCCGCGGATGGCGAGGTCGACGTTGGCCAGCTCGAACCCGTCGGTGGTGGAGACGAAGGCGGAGAGACGCATCTCGGCCTCCTCGCCCGGCGGGTCGGAGATGACCACGCAGTGGCCCCGGTGGGAGCCGCGACCGACGCGGCCGCGCAGCTGGTGGAGCTGGCTCAGGCCGAACCGGTCGGCGTCCTCGATGACCATCACGGTGGCGTTGGGCACGTCAATGCCCACCTCGATGACGGTGGTCGACACCAGCACGTCGATGTCCCCGGCCCGGAACGCGGCCATCACCTGCTCCTTGTCGGCGGGGCGCATCTGGCCGTGGATCAGGCCCACCCTGAGGTCGGAGAAGATGGCGCTGAGGCGGGCGTGCTCCGCCGTGGCGGACGCCGCCTCCACCTTGTCGCTGTCCTCGACCAGGGGGCACACCACGAAGGCCTGGCGGCCCTTCGCCACCTCCTGCCGGACCAGGTCCCAGGCGAGCCCCTCCTGAGCCTTGTGGACGTGGCGGGTGATCACCGGCGCCCGTCCCGGCGGCATCTCGTCGATCACGGAGACGTCCAGGTCGCCGTACAGGGTCATGGAGAGGGTCCGGGGGATCGGCGTGGCGGTCATGATCAGAAGGTCGGGGTCGATCCCGGCCGCCTTCTCCTTCAGCTTGATCCGCTGATGGACGCCGAAGCGGTGCTGCTCGTCGACGATGGCAACGCCGAGGCGGGCGAACTCCACCCCCTCCTGGATGAGGGCGTGGGTGCCCACGAGCATGTCGACCCTCCCCGCGGCGACGTCTTCCAGGAGCGTGGCCCTGGTGATCTCCGGGTCGTAGTTGGAGGCGGCGGTGTTGCCGGTGAGCAGGCCGACGCGTACCGCCGGCTCGTCGGTCTCGAAGAGGCTGGCCATCCCGAGCCGGGCGCCCTGCCCGAACGGCTCCGGGGACATGCCCGCCTCGGCGAGGAGGTGGGTGACGCCCAGATAGTGTTGCTCGGCGAGGACCTCGGTGGGCGCCATGATCGCTCCCTGCCATCCGCCCTCCACCCCGGCGAGCAGCGCCATCACCGCGACGACGGTCTTGCCGGAGCCGACCTCGCCCTGGAGGAGCCGGTGCATCGGGTAGGGGCCGCGGAGGTCGGCGGTGATCTCGTCGATCACCCTCCGCTGGGCTCCGGTCAGCCGGTAGGGGAGGCCGGAGAGGAACCGTTCCGTCAGCTCACCCGTCGGCTCGTGGGCGACGCCCCGGGACTCCTCGAGGCGGCGCCGCTTCTGCAACGCCAGGGCCAGCTCGAGACGGAAGAACTCGTCGTAGACGAGCCGCCGTCGGGCATGGCCGACCTGGTCCATCGACTGCGGGAAGTGGATGTTCTGGAAGGCGTCGTCCCTGGTCACGAGGCCATGGGTGGCGAGGAACTCCACCGGCACCGGGTCGGCGACCGGCCGCGACCGCTTCAGGGCCTGCCGGATCAGCTGGGCCACCTTCCACGGCTTGAGCTGGCCGACCTGGGAGTGGACCGGGGTGATCTCGGTGTCACGGAGCAGGTGCTCCCCCTCCGCCAGCCGGCGGGCGAGACGGACCCGGATCTGCTTCTTCCCGGCGAAGGTGTCGACCACTCCGGTGACCGCCCACCACGACCCCGGCTGCAATTGGGCGGCCATGTGGCGCTGGTTGAACCAGACCGCGGTGATCGTGCCGGTCTCGTCGGCCAGCACGGCCTCGATGATCAGCAGGTTGCGCCGCGGCCGGCGGTCCCGGACGGTCCGGACCTGGCCCTGGATGGTCACTTCGGCGCCCTTCGAGGCGGTGGCGATCGTCGTGCCCTCCGCCTCCATGTAGCGGTGTGGGATGAAGTGGAGGAGGTCGGCCACGGTCTGGATGCCCGCGTTGGCCAGGGCCCGGGCACTCGCCGGGCCCACTCCGGAAAGCTCGGTCACGGGGATCTGGCTCAGCCGGGCGAGGGTGGCCATACGCTCCCGCCACGGTACCGCCTGGCGGGGACGATCACGGCTAGGACTTTCGCGGGGCCGGGGCTAACATTCCGGGGCGGTCGGCCAGCCCGGCCCCTCTCTCGAGAGTCTTCCAGGAGTTCCAGTCATGTCTTACAGGTGCGAGGTCTGCGGCAAGGAGCCGAGCTACGGCAAGACCGTCAGCTTCTCCCACAAGCGCAACAACCGTCGCTGGCTGCCCAACATCCAGCGCATCCGATTAAGAACGGCCCCAAAAACCCCCCGCCCCCGCGTGGCAATTTTGGCATT
>QGUS01000334.1 GCA_003242515.1 Actinomycetota bacterium | reverse complement strand
GGTCGGGGGCCCCGCCCTCCGGGTTATTCTGCTGCGCGGCGAGGACGTCACCGGCCTCAAGCCCTACCGGCGGGCGGTGAACACCGTCTTCCAGAGCTACGCCCTGTTCCCCCACATGACCGTGGAAGACAACGTGGCGTTCGGTCTGAAGCGGCGGAAGGTGGAAGAGTCCGAGATCAACCGGCGTGTCGCGGAGATGCTGGAGCTGGTGCAGCTCGGCGCCAAGGGAAGCGCCAAGCCGCGCCAGCTCTCCGGCGGCCAGCAGCAGCGCGTCGCCCTCGCCCGGGCGCTGATCAACCACCCCCGGGTGCTCCTCCTCGACGAGCCGCTGGGCGCCCTCGACCTGAAGCTCCGCAAGGAGATGCAGATCGAACTGAAGCGGATCCAGCAGGAGGTCGGGGTCACCTTCATCCACGTCACCCACGATCAGGAGGAGGCCATGACCATGGCCGACACGATCGCGGTGATGAACCAGGGGCGGATCGAGCGGATCGGGTCGCCGGCCGAGATCTACGAGGACCCGCGGACACCGTTCGTGGCCAGCTTCCTGGGGGCCTCCAACCTGATGAACGGGACGGTCTCCGGCAGCGAGATCGGACTCCCCAACGGCGCGGTCATCAAGCTGACCGAGACTCAGGCGGCCCGCTGCAACGGCCACGCCACGGCACAGATCGGCGTGCGCCCCGAGAAGATCTCGTTCTACGCCCCCGACGACCCGAACATGCCGGCCAACCGGCTCACCGGTGTGATCGTCGACACCAGCTTCACGGGCGTCTCCACGCACTACCTGGTGGAGGTCGGCGGGATCGGCCAGGTGGCGGTCGTCGAGCAGAACCTGGGTGACATCCACTCCCCCGGCGAGCAGGTGACGGTGGCCTGGAAGCCGGAACACACCTTCGTGGTGGGATGACGACAGCGACCCTGCACGAGCCGGAGCTGGCACGCATGGCCCGCCGCAGGGCCATGGTCCCCTACCTGCTGCTCATTCCGGGCATCGCCTGGCTCATCGTGTTCTTCCTCATCCCGATCCTCCGGCTGGTCGGGGTCTCGCTGCAGAGCGGCATCTACCCGAACTACGAGTTCACCTGGGAGTGGGACAACTACGCCCGGCTGTGGACCACCTACCGGAGCCAGGTCTGGAACTCCCCCGGGTCTCCTTCGCGGCGACGGTGATCTGCCTGGTGCTGGCGTACCCGCTCGCCTACTTCATCGCCTTCCGGGGCGGGAGGTGGAAGAACTTCCTCGTGGTGATGCTGCTGATGCCCTTCATCATGCCCTTCCTGCTCCGGACGCTGAGCTGGAAGATCATCCTGGCCGACGAGGGCATCGTGGTGTCCGCCCTGAAGGCCGTCGGCATCCTCGGCGACAACGCCACGCTCCTGGCGACCCCGGTGGCGGTGGTCGCCGGCATCGCCTACAACTTCCTGCCGTTCACGGCGCTCCCGATCTATGTTGCGCTGGAGAAGCTGGATCGGTCACTGATCGAGGCGGCCAACGACCTGTACGCCTCGCCGTTCCAGGCATTCCGGAAGGTGACCTTCCCGCTGTCGATGCCCGGAGTCGTGTCGGGGACGCTGCTCACCTTCATCCCGGCCATCGGCGACTACGTCAATGCCGCCCTGCTCGGCTCCCCCACCGAGTTCATGATCGGCAACGTGATCCAGAGCCGCTTCCTCGTGGTCCTCGACTACCCGGTGGCCGCGGCCCTGTCCTTCACGCTGATGGCAGTCATCCTCGTCCTGCTGATCCCGTACGTCCGGGCGACCGGAACCGAGGACCTGGTGGCCTGAGATGATGAAGTTCCTCCGACGCCACCTGCTCACCATCTACGCCATCGGCGTCTTCCTCTACCTGTTCATCCCGGTGGCACTGGTGATCCTGTTCGGGTTCAACGATGTGAGGGGCCGCTTCAACTTCCGCTGGGTCGGCTTCACGCTCGACCACTGGAAGAGCGTGTTCTTCGGCCGGGAGTTCGGCGGCGTGCCGGGGCTGTGGGATGCCATGCGCACTAGCCTCCAGCTGGCGTTCACCTCGTCGGCGATCGGGACGGTGCTGGGC